>JAFTEH010000144.1 GCA_017453745.1 Spirochaetaceae bacterium | reverse complement strand
TTATTTTGTTGTGGCTTATTATTTTGTTGTGGCTTATTATTTTGTTGTGGCTTATTATTTTGTTGTGGCTTATTATTGTGTGTTGGGCTATTATAACATATTTTCTTTTTTTTGTCAATACTTTTTTTTAATTTTTTTTATTTTTCTAAGTTCGACATGTAAGCACATTCTGTAGGCTTTTTATTGAGCTGTTGTCATTTTGTACACACTTTTATATTCTTTGTATAAAACAAAAAAAACACTGAACAAAAATTGCCCAGTGTTTTTATTATGTTCTTTAGTACTACCACTTCGTTACTCGTTACACTTACACAATATCCTACATTGCATTAAAAATTGCATACAAGTCTTTGCCGTATTTTTTTATTAACTCATAATCCTTTGAATTAATCTGTGCTTTAATTTCAGAAAGAAGTGCAACGGTTTGGCGGTCGTTTTCTTTTTGCTTTTCGCTTCGTGTTGTGCCTTGAATCTCAAGTAGTGCTTCTTCAATGGTGTACGCAACAATACCGTATTGTAATACCAAAAACTGATAAAGCCCCTTGTCTTTGTCAAAGCTATACTTTTCAAAAATACGACCAACCTTTTTTGACGGCTTTAACTTACGAACTGCATCAAATGTTTCACGCACATTGTGAGTAATCATTGCCGATATAGTAGTACCGATACTTTGACTTTGAAGTTCAGCAAAAAACTCTTTGTAATGTGCTGTAAAGTTTTTTGCTAAGTCTTCGCTCAGTACCTGTTCAGGCTCAAAAAAGTTTTGAGCAAAACAAAAAACACTCACAAAAAAAAGCACAAAAGTTAAAAATATTTTTTTCATAAAACACTCCTTCTTTAAACAAGATAAAACAATTATCAAAAATTTAAAGTAACAATTTTATAACCTTTAAGTAATACGCCTTGCTTCAAACTTGTAATGCGGACACTTTATGTCGCAAGTGCTGGTATCGCCTGTGTGCTCATAGATAAACCGCAAACAACGGCTATACACTTTATGACATTCAGTAAAATGCTCATCTTTACAACTTCTACACGGTGAATTTTCAGCAAAACTATCACGGCTCGGAGGACTAAGCCATGTAGTCATCAGTTCACCATTCCAACATTCATTGACGCTCATGCTGCGTAAATCGCCAAGAACATATCGCTTATCATAGGGAAGTTGCTCGCACACAAAGACTTCACCGTTTGGCATCATTGTCATTGAAAAACGCCCTGCATTACAGATAGCCCGTTTAGCAAAAATATTTTCGTTTGTGATTGGATCTGCAATAACAGGCTCATCATAACTTGGTGCAAAACCTCCAGCTGTCAGTTGCACATCAGTGTGAAGCTGCTTAAAGTTTTCTACAATATCGCTTGCTATTTTAAGTTGGTCTTCTGTTGGGAAAAGATCGTCAGTGTGTCTCGTACCACTTCGCCCATACTGTACAACTTGCATGCGGCGTATACCTTTGTCATAAAGCAAGTCTAAATATTCATCTAAACCTTGCACATTGTACGAAGTTAAAACCGCCTTGACGCGAACATCAATGTCATTTTGTTGCATAGTATCAATCATGTGAAGCAATTTTGTCAAATACTCATCGTCATTAATGCCGAGTAAATATTTTACCGTTTCGCTATTACTTGAATCAAGCGAAATCTGCATACCAGTAAGACCTGCCTCATTGCGAAGTTTTTTTATGCGCTCATCTGTAAGAACAGATTTCGTTGAAAGCGAATAATAAAGCCCCACATCGTGCAAGGCTTTCATCATTTCGTCAATGTCTGCTCGTAACATCGGATCCCCACCGGTGAGCATAAAACTTTCACATCCCGATTCTTTTAATTCTGTAAAAATAGTTTTAAGTCTGTCAAGTGAAATTAAGTCTTTTACATTGACAAGCGGATGGTAACAATATTTGCATTTAAAACCGCATGATGTCATGACATTATAGTTTACCGAAAGTGGACTTGACAAACGCAAATCACGAGGGTTAAAAATAATGTTTTCTTTTGAGATTACAAAGTATCCAGGATTTGGATAGCGATTTTGAGTTTCTTTTAGGAGGTGAGGCTTAACCGTTTCAGCATCGACAACCAACGGTACAATGTTTGTGCGTTTTTCTATTAGCTCCAAAGAATTATAAAGCATGGTTTCAAGTTTGTCAAGCGGAAGACTTTCAACTTCCTCATGGCTTAAACCAAAAACATAAGACACATTTTTTGCTACTTCTAAAAAAGTATGCTCACCATCAAAAAGCAAAAGCGTAATCACTTCTTGTGGCAAAAGCACACTTACCTTGTCAGGAGAATAAAAAAAATCATCTATTGTATATGCAATGCAACGATGTTCCTCTTTGCGAAATCGCAATTCTGGATTATAAATTAACTTTTGATGTGATAAAAACTTTTGCATAATTTGCCTCCAATGTAGATTCTAAAATGTAAATTTTAGGTAGTCTTATATAATCGATCCCCCATTGCTACAAGTAGTACATGATGGGTTACATCCATTAGAGCTACCCGCATTTGAGCAAGTCATATTGGAACAACTTGAATTAGAGCAACCAGATGAACAAGATGAACACATAGATGTGCAAGATGTGCGGGAACAACCACCACCAAAAATCCAACTAAGGATGCGTGTAAAGAAATTCCCTTCGCTTTTGTTACTTACCAATCGTGAACCCAAATCTTGTACAAGCATAGATTTCAATGCTGTATGATTTAAATTGCCATTTGCAATATCATCTTTTAATTCATCTAAATTCATAAAAGCCTCCTAATGTATTTTAGAGAAAGGTGTTATAATCTGACACGAACATACCTTATTTTGACTATCCTAAACCCTTAAAACAACAAAATCTATGTAAGTGCCGCACCATTGCTACAAGAAGTACAGGCTTGTGAACAAGGTCCACCAGAACACTGAGCACTAAAACAAGCAACATTTGAGCAACTAGCGTTAGAACAACCATTCGTGCAACCAGCCGCACATCCCCCCGTACTACAAGTATCACATGTACCAAAAATATATCGAAAAATACGAGCAAGAAAACCACCATCGTCCTCATTTTTCACTTTTACTAAATGAGTATTTAAATCAATGACAAGCATAGACTCAAAATTTACACGATCTAGGTTACCGGCTTTGATGTCAGTTTTCAACCTATCTAAGTCCATAACACCACCCCATATAAAATAAATTAACTAAATTTCAATACCAATTCCAATAGTACCATCCCCAGTACAAATTACAGCACACCCAGAAGCACACGCTGCAAAATCACAACCGGTACCACAACTTGCAGCACAATTTCTTGAACATTTCGTATTTGAACAGCTAGAACAAGCCACTCCGCTACAGCCTTCGCTACATGATGTACAAGTTTTACTACAAGTCGTACAGCTAAAACCAACAAGCTTATGGTAAAAGCTCCCTACCCACATCAGGAATAGCCAACTCAGCATCACCAATTATCGATCTTAGTTCATTAAGATCCATAATTTCCTCCGTAGAATATAGTATATTAAATATTGTATAATATACCAAATTATTTGTCAATACCAAAAGCCCTAAAAATACAAATTTTTTTTAAATTTTTTACTTAAGCCCTTGAATTTTCCGATGAACAACCTACAGAACATATAAGACAAGTTGAAAAAGCACAGCCTTTATTACACATGTGCTTATCACTATCGGTGAAATAATTAAAAAAACTGCCCAACCACCAAGAACAAGGCTGTATTACCTCGTCAGCAACAGGCATTTCCGTTAAAAAGAGCGACAAAAAAAAGTTTTCATCTAAAATAATATCAAGATTTCCCTTTTTTATGCTGTTTTTTAAGTCATCTAGTTTCATAATATCTCCTTACACCAAAAATTGCTATATTAGATATTATATAATATATTAAATCAGTTGTCAACATACATCTGCAAAAAAACAATTTTTTGCTTTGTCAATAGCCTAAAATTACAGCTTAGATGGGCCTGTAGTACAAGAAACAGGACAATTCCTTGTACAAGAAGACCCACAGTGACCAAGTAAGTCTCTAGTAATAGATATCGATAAAAAACACCAAGAAGTAGTAGTTTCGTAAGTATCAGGCATTTTATCTAACTCTTGTCGTCTAAGTTCAAGTTGTCTAAGGGAATCTCCTAAATCGCTAAAACTGAAAGCAGTGCCCATAACTAGTGTTGACACAATCATATCAGAATCCAACTCGGCCTTATGTACCGCTGCTTTTAATTCTTCTAATTTCATAATCTTCTCCTAAAATTAGATATATCTTTGTTTATTGTATAAAATTAGTTTTATTTTGTCAATGCCAAAAGCACTACACATATGGAAGGAAAATGTTATTTTTCAAGGGCACCGCTTGCTATATAAAGTTTACCTAACTTCAGTTATACTTAAAACTTGTGTTTTATTCAAGGGGTATCATAGTCAATCGCAAAGAATATTTATTGAAAGACAAATTAGCTCAATATACCCCCCTCACTTATGAAAATTGATTTCACCTGCACTAGTACAAAATAGCTTGACAAATTCGCTATAATGAATACACTACTAAAACACAGTTTCTAAAAAGGATGCGTCATGATAAAAAAATTGCAATTATTAGTTTGTCAAGAGGGTTACTCGGTGAAGATTTTATTAAGCACGAACTTGACATCGGAAAAAAAAGACTTTTAGATTATGGAATTGAAGTTACGACAACAAAGCACGCCCTAAATGGCTTACAGTATCTTGAACAAAATCCACAAGCTCGTGCACAAGATTTACTTGACACCTTTAATGATAAAAATATTGACATGATTTTATGTGCGGTAGGGGGAAATGACACATATCGACTTTTGCCGTATCTTTTTGAAAATGATGAACTCAAAAATGCAGTCAAAAACAATCACAAAATTTTTTTAGGCTTTTCTGACACGACGATGAATCACCTTATGTTTCATAAAGTTGGCATGAACACTTTTTATGGGCAAGCATTTTTGCCAGATATATGCGAACTTGAACTTGACATGCTAGCGTACACCAAAGCGTATTTTGATGAACTCATTCATACAGGAACAATCAAAGAAATTCGCCCAAGCGAACTGTGGTACGAAGATAGAAAATCATACGACAAAACCCAAATCGGCGTAAAGCGTATTGGACATAAAAACTCAGGCTTTCAACTGTTGCAGGGGAGCCCAACATTCAGTGGGAAAATACTCGGTGGTTGCATCGAAACCCTGTACAGTATTTTTGATAACTCTGAACATAACGATTCTACTAAACTTTGCCAACAGTATAATATTTTCCCTACTTTACAAGATTGGCAAGATAAAATCCTTCTATTAGAATCAAGTGAAACAAAATCTCCACCCGAACTTTACAGAAAAATGCTTGACACACTAAAAACCACAGGAATCTTTGATGTTATAAATGGCATTATTGTCGGAAAACCGTGCGATGAAGTGTATTCTGATGAATATAAAAAAATCCTTGTTGAAGTAATTGACAAGCCATCTTTACCGATTCTTTACAATGTCAACATCGGACATGCGTATCCTCATTGTATTATACCGTTTGGAATCCCAGCACATATAGATGCACACAAGCAAGTCATTCGATTTTAACTTCTGCTAAATAAGGCATAGATAAAACGCTTGGAAACTAACAACGGCAACCGATTACGCTGTCGCTGTTAGTTATAATCCTTAACCAGAAATTGTCAAGCCTGGAATTAAAATTGCTTTTGGTCCCAAGTAGGAATTTTCTTGCATTCGCTCTTTTGAAAAGTAAAATTCTTTTTGAACGGCAAAAATATTTGCAGAAATCGCTCCATTATGTATAATATGCGTTTTTTCACCATCAAAGTATTTTGCCAACCTAAATTCTCCCCCAAAATCACCAGTAACCGGGTCGCACAAAAAATCGGAAAATCGGAAAATTTCCACATGTGGCTTTTCGAGCATCTCGTCATACGACACACTCCCACATTCTACTTCAAAACACGGAACAAAACCTGTTGGCTCAATATGTAAGTAATGTGCCATTTGTAAATCCGCATGAATTTGTTTTACAACCCCTTTGTCAAAAATTTTTATAGGTTTTAACACAAAGCCATCCTTGTCAAATGGTTCAGAAGCGGAAGCATTTTCCAAAAATGGCTTTAATGTAATGGTGAGCAAATCCCCTGCAATATTTTCCCCCTGAAAGTTTTTACCAACTTCTGCTCGTGATGCTTGATGAAACACAGAACCGCCACTTGTTTGATCAACAAAAAAACTAAAAAAGGACGACACCGATGAATTGCGCAAAATGACAGGAATATTTTCGATGTGTTTTGACTTTTGTGCGATGCTACGATTTTCAGTTTCAAGTAGTTGCTGTTCAACAAGTTCTTTGATTTGTGGAATAGAGCAGTTTGCATAATGAGCATCGCCATACACTTCCACCGATTCATGTTCTCCGTCACAACTGGTAATAACTTCGATTTTGTTTTCGATATTTGTATATGAAACATCTACCCCATTTGAATTACATAAATGGGTTTCTTTCATTGTCAAAAAAACTTCTGCACTGTTTATCCGAGCGGTTTTGCCTTTTGCACTTAAAATCGCAGTTGCTATTTTTTCAATCGTATCTCCTAGTGCAGACGGTTCAATATCGCTGGTAGGATTTATGAGGGCAGCACTTGACGGTTTTGCAAGTGGATACCATTTTGTTTTTACAGAAAGGGCTTGACTATGCGCAAATACAATTTTGCGCTCAATTTCATCAGCAGATAAAGTTGGCGCGAGTCGAATACTAGCTGAACCCAAGTATTTTTCGCCATCTTCTGTAAACTCAACATACACGGTAAGCGTATAGTTGACAGAAGTTTTTCCTCTATTCAAATCCAGTTTGTCCTTAATCAAAAACAACTCTCTTGATTTTCTGCTCAGAGTAACAAGTTTATAACCAGAAATTTCAGGATGTTTTTTAAGTATATCTAAAATAATATTTTCTATGTTTTTCATATCTCTTTCCTTTTATTTTTATAACTTGACAAAATTTTAACTTAAATTAGCCCTTGCCTTTATATATGTACCACCAGCAGATGTTCGCACAAACTCTTTATAGCCCTTGCCACAATATCCTGAACCGAAAAGTTCAAAATCTTGCGAAACAGAAATTTGGCTAAACGACTTTAGTAAATCAGGGACATATCCTGTTAAATACACAGGCGAAACAATTTTGCCCGTGAGTTTTCCGTCTTTTATTTCGTACCCTTTTCCAAGACAACATTGTATTCCCCAGTTTTTAGGATCTTCCATACCACTCATATAATCCTCTAAGAGATAACCTTCTTTTATACTTGCAAGCATCGATTCAAAGGATTCTGTTCCTGCGCTAAAAAAGGTATTAGTCATTCGTGTATATGCTTTTCGCTCATGTGATTCACGCTTACCATTTCCCGTTGGCTTGACATTTAACAATAAAGCTGACAATGTATCGCAAATACCCTGTTGTAAAATACCATCTTTGATAATTGTTGTATCTTGTGCTAAAACTCCTTCGTCATCAAAAAAGTAAGAAGACACTTGCTTGGCTGAAGAACGAGCGCCATCATGCATTTCAGTGATTTTTGAAGCAACTTCTTTTTGTACATAATCAACAGCCTTGGCTCTATCCTTGACAAACATATCCATTTCAACACCGTGTCCAAATGCCTCATGCGCTATAAGACCGGTAACTTCAGGGGAGCATATAACATCATAGGTGCCGGGCTTAATGCGTTCAGCTTTTAAATAATCCAAAGCCTTTTTAGCTTTTGCTTCAGATGCCTTCTCCATTTTGTCAAGTAATTCCAATCCACACCAGCCAGAAAAACTTGTATACGGATTTACTATTTTTTCACCTTCCCGTGCGATTGGTAAAAAGTAGCCAATAGCGTAACAATAACTCTGTGTGAGGTCTCGTTTTGTTGACAAAAATATTTTTCTCACTGTTACTTCTTGGTACTGTACCGAAAAGTCTAAAAACTGCTTTGAAGATTGTAGATTTTTTTCTCGAATAGCAGAAAGTCTGTCGATTTTTTCCTTTACGCTCATTGCGTCAAAGGGAATTTCCACCTCGCCTGTAAACACTTTTGTCAATTCTTCTTCAGATATAAGCGGATATTGGCAAAAATTAAGCCCTCGTTGTTTATACAAATCAACATCATGACACGCTATTGCTTTTATTTCTGCTATTATTGCGTCTATATCAATGACATTAAAAGAATATTCTGAATAGCCGACCCCATTATACACCCGTATAACAAAACCTCTATCATTACACAGAGAGTCTTCAAATACTCTCACACCTGCCCTTGACACTCCATAACTTGTTGAATCACTATCAACCCCTAAAACAGAAACATATAAAAAATCCTTTGAAAGTTTTGCTATGAGTTCTTTCAAAAGAGGTTTTTGTTTTTCTAAAAAAGACGATACTGCAACTGTATGCATATTTACTCCTATCTTATATTTTATACTATCATAATTGTGTGTAGAATAGTCTATCTATATGACAAAACTATTCAAGCAGCCTAAAAATTGTTTTTGTCATATAAGGCTCATATAACAAAACATTTACGCATTTAAGGCTTTTTTTAATGCGTCAACTTTGTCAAGTTTTTCCCATGTAAATTCATTTCTACCAAAATGCCCATAGTTTGTTGTTTTCGCATAAATCGGTTTTAATAAATCAAGCGTTTTGATGATGCCAGAGGGAGACAAGTCAAACACTTCTTGAATCGCTTTGATGAGTTTTTCATCGCTCACTTCGGAAGTTCCAAAGGTTTGAACATATATTGACACAGGGAAAGGTACCCCTATCGCATACGCAAGTTGTATTTCACATCGATGAGCAATACCGGCTGCTACAATGTTTTTTGCGACATATCGTGCCATATAACTTGCAGAACGGTCAACCTTTGTTGCATCTTTTCCCGAAAAAGCCCCTCCACCATGATGTGCCATACCACCATAGGTGTCTACTATAATTTTGCGCCCGGTAAGCCCCGTATCACCCTGTGGACCACCGGTAACAAACCGCCCTGTTGGGTTAATAAAATACACTGTATCTTTATCCAACAAGCCTGTGTTTCCCAGTGTCGCCTCTATAATTTCTTTGCGCAAACATTCAGTAATCTGGGCTTGAGAAATATCCGGGTCGTGCTGATGAGATAGTACAATAGTATCTATACGAACGGGCTTATACCCATCATAAACAACAGTCACTTGAGCCTTGGCATCTGGGCGCAACCACTTGATGCTATTTTTCCGTACTTTTTCGGCCGTTTTTAAAATCGCATGAGCGTAGGTAATAGGTGCAGGCATGAGTTCTGCTGTTTCATCACAAGCAAACCCATACATGATACCTTGGTCGCCTGCCCCGATATTCCCAGCATATTCTGCCAAACCGGTGCCATTGACCCCTTGAGCTATATCTGGAGATTGCGCATGTATGGTGTTGATTACTGCCATAGAATCAGCGTCAAGCCCATATTCAGGGCGCGTATACCCTATTTCTTTGGCGACAGTACGGGCAACCTCTTGAATATCCACAAATGTTTCTGTCGTGATTTCTCCGCCAATTAAAACTAGGCCTGTTGTAGAAAAAACTTCACAAGCTACTCGGCTATGAGGGTCATCAGCCAAACAAGCATCTAAAACACTATCGGCGATTTTATCGCATAGTTTATCGGGATGCCCCTCACTTACTGATTCTGAAGTATATTTTGACAACATAACAAACTCCTCTTTTTTGGGTATTAGTCTATGAATAGCCGCATGACTAGAATACAGTCATCATTTGTACACTTTTACATATCCACCAAAACCTTTAGCATTTTAGGGGTGCAACTGCGATGTTCCAAGCTTTTGCAATTTCGGTTCTCGAAAAGTGAAATAGCGTTTTCAAGATACCTTACTGTTTTCTATAACATAGTACAGCTACTAATATAAATGACGCACGCATTATACCAAACAGAGAGTAAAAAATCAACTTAAATCACATATTCTTATTTTATATGAAAAGATAAAACCGCAAGCGCTTACAAAAAAATATGAGCATACTACTCTCATCATAACAAAAACGAGTATTCAAAGCAAAGTCGCGATACTTACAAGCCATTAGATTAAGTAATCGCATCACAGAACCGCTAAACCTCGCTTCCATTTTACACGAGGTTTAGCGCGTGAGACTCTTAAGGTATAAAAAGACCCATTCCCCAAAGAAAGTCTGTAACGCTTCGGTTCGCAAAGATTGTCTTGACTTAGTCGATAGGCTTAGAAAAAAACGCCAGCAAAACATAAGCGACAATTCCGATGCCAAGTGGAAACGACAACATGACAAAAAGCAAGCGTACAAGGTCAGCAGGAAAGTCGTACCTGTTGGCGATGCCTGCACACACCCCAAAAATTATCTTTTTACTACGAATGCGTGGCGCAAGACCGTCAACAAGTTTGGATATTTTTTTTCGCAAAAATGCAATCACAATATGTCCTTTCAATGCAACAAGGAGCAAAACATCAGTTTTAGAACTTGTTGCATTGCGTGCGCATTACGCGCATATCTTAATAAAGCGAGTTTCTTTATTGCAAGGAAACCCAAGGAAGAAACTCAGCGCTTAAAAACAGCACGCTTATTTTACTGCTGTTTTTAAACCTCCTTTCAAAATAGTGCGTTCGTAATACAATGAGAACACACAAATAATAAGTATGCTTGCGAAGCAAACTACAAGTTAAAATACGCCCAGTTATTTAATGTGTATTTTAAACCTCCCATTATTCTTGTAATGGAGACCTTCCGCCAGTTCTGCCTGGCATCGCATCAATAAGTTCAATTTCAAATATCAACGCTGAATACGGGGGGATAATTTCGGCACGGTCTGTACGAACACCATCGACACCGTAAGCGAGGTCGTATGGAACATATAGTTTATAGGTCCCGCCAACTCGCATGTGTGTCAAGCCCTCTTGCCATGCCGGTATGACAGATTCTAAGTCAAAGACAACAGGCTCCCCATTTTGTACTTCTTTTGAATTATCAAATTCTTTTCCGTCAATAAAAGTTCCGACATAGTGTAATTTGCAAGACCAATTTTCTTGGGGCATTATACCGGTTCCCTCTTTTATCACTTCAAGTTGGAGACCGCTTTCAAATGTTTGTATACCAGGTTTTTTCGCATTGTTCTCTATGAATGCTTCATTTTTTTCTTTTAGGCTCGCAATTCGACGCTCGTTGGCTTCGTTAACCGCATAACTATAAATAAACTCGGCTGTACTAACATCATCTTCCGAAATATCTTTCCCTACATGCCGTAGAAATGCTTTACGAAATATTTCAATATCTACTTCAAGCCCCCAGTGGTTGACATTATCTGCCATCAATATGGCATAGGCTTCGCTCAAGTCCTCAATGGTAGGTGAGTCAACACCTTTTATATTCATTCCCTGTTCATTAGAATTTGTATCAGTATCGGTGGATTCCGCATTTTGTTTTTGGCAAGAATTAAAAACCAAAACCATTCCAAAAATCACTAGGATTTTTTTTACTATGCCCATTTTGTTAGTCCTCATTTTGTAGTTACTATCATTTTTTTAGCTATTTGTCAAGGGGGTAACTATGTTCAAAATGCAATAATATTTTTCAGTACTTTGTTCTCTTGTATCTAGGGAAATCAATTTTTGTAGAGATTGTGTTTCTGCACTCAAATACTAAGGGAAAAGACACCCTTTTGACCGAAGCAAATGCACTTTGAAAAAACATCCTTGTTTTTTCAAAGTGGCCGAGAATTAAAAATTGAGAAAATTATATTTTTAATTCTCGCACTTACGCACCGTCTACATCCGTGTAGACGGCTATGTTTATTCTCCCTTTCCCTTAGAATCCCTATCCCTTCCTAAAAC
>JAFTEH010000143.1 GCA_017453745.1 Spirochaetaceae bacterium | reverse complement strand
TTTGCTCCTTGCCGCATTGTCAAGTGGGTTAAAAGCAGCACTGAAAAAGGCGTGCTGCTTTTATCCGCCGAGTTTCTTTCTTAGTATTATTTGGAATAAAGAAACTCGCTTTATCAGGATGTGCGCATACTGCGCACACAATGCGCCAAGTCCCAAAACTGATGTTTTGCTCCTTGCCGCATTGTATGGAAGGGTTAAAAACGGCATAGTGTGGTAGTACGAGTGGTGGGAGTTAAGGGAATGCTTTTTTAGAGCGTTTTCATAAAATAATTATAAAAAATGCCAAATAGGTAAGAGGGATATAAAAATGGCTAAGATAGGAATTATTAGTGCTGGTGCTTGGGGAACCGCTATTGGTTCCCAACTGGGAAAGGCTGGTCATACAGTACGCATGTGGGCACGCGAGGAAAAACTCGTAAACGATATAAACGAATTGCACGAAAATACGCTTTATTTACCAGGATATACACTTTCTGAAAATGTTAGCGCAACAAAGCATATAGAGGAAGCCGTAGTTGGGAATGAACTTATTATTCTCGCATCGCCGTCTCAATATTTAGTGAGTACTGTCGAACAGATTTTAAAAGTGCCTCCTTTTGTATCAACTGAAACAGGTAGCTCTGATGCTTTTTCTGAAAATGGCTCTAATGGGGCTAGTTTGCCTATTATAGGGATTCTTTCTAAGGGCTTTTTAAAATCTGATGAGGGGCAACCTTTATTTATTACTCAGGTTCTAGAAAAAATGTTTCCCGAACCCTACAACAATAGGCTGCTCTATATTTCGGGGCCGAGTCATGCCGAAGAAGTTGTACAAGGTAAGGTTACCGGGCTTATTGTGGCGAGTTCTAACCCCATTGTTTCAATACGCGCACGCGAAATATTAAAATCACGCTCTTTACTTGTATTTTCATCCTTAGATGTGATTGGTGTGCAAACATGCGCAGCCGCTAAAAATATTATGGCAATAGCCTTTGGTATACTTTCTGCCATTACCGAAGAATCTCCCCTCTTTGGCGATAACTGTAGTTCTCTTTTGTTGGCAGCAAGTTTAAACGAAATGCAAACACTCGGTAAGGCACTTGGGGCAACTCATTCGGAAACATTTACTTCTATTGCGGGGGTAGGCGATTTAGATGTCACTTGTCGCAGTGAATTTGGGAGAAATCGTCGACTTGGTAGGGAAATTGTACAAAAAAAGATACTTGACGCATTTTCAGGTATTGATGATATTTTGGAACATAGTAATAGGTTAGGGTACTTAGCTGAAGGTGTATCTGCATGTAAGTATGTACATCAACTAGCTGTGGAAAAAAATGTAAAACTTCCTATTTCGGATGCGGTATATAAAATTCTCAATAAAGAGGCAACTCCTCAGGATATTATTTTTAAACTATTAGATGGAGAAAAAGATGCTTGAAAAAATAAGAGAAACATTTTCGAATATGTTCCGTACACTGTCAGGAAAATCAAGAATTACGGAAAAAAATATTGAAGATGCTGTTGAAGAAATTAAAGCGGCGCTGTTAGATGCTGATGTCAACTTGCGCGTTGTACGGCGCTTTGTCAACTCTGTAATCGAAGAAGCAAAGGGCGAAAAAGTTTTACGCGCCGTAAATCCGGGGCAACAATTTACAAAAATAATTTATGATAAAATGGTTTCGCTTTTAGGCGATGAAAAAAAAGATTTATCGCTTAATGGTCCTGATACACAATCCGTTATCTTGCTACTGGGTTTGCAAGGATCTGGGAAAACAACAACCGCAGCGAAACTTGCAAAAAAATTAAAAGCAGATGGGCGTAATCCTTTGCTTGTTGCTTGCGACCTTGTGCGCCCTGCTGCTGTCGAGCAACTTTCTGTTTTAGGTGAAAGCATTTCGATTCCCGTATATAAGGAAGAAACAAAAAATGCAGTGTTAGTAGCGGAACATGGTTTGCAGTATGCTAAAAAGCATTTTTATGATACTGTCATTATTGATAGTGCAGGGCGCTTACAACTTGACACGGAAATGATGGAAGAAATCGTCCAGATTAAAAAAAAGGTACACCCCATCGAAACCATATTAGTCGCTGATAGTATGACAGGGCAAAGCGCAGTTGATGTAGCAAAAACATTCCATGAAGCCTTGACACTTTCTGGGGTTATCTTTACAAAATTTGATTCGGATGCTCGTGGTGGTGCGGTTTTGTCACTCAAAAGTATAGCATCAGTACCAACCCTGTTTATCGGTACGGGCGAAAAACTTGACGCATTAGAACCATTTTACCCAGAGCGTATGGCAAGTCGTATTTTGGGTATGGGCGATGTTGTTTCTCTTGTTGAAAAAGCTCAAGCCGTATACGACGAACAAGAAGCCGAAAAGTTACAACGCAAAATTGCAGGGGAAACTTTTACCTTGCAGGATATGTTAGAGCAGTTTGACAAAGTTTCTAAAATGGGTTCTATACAGTCTATGCTTGAAATGATTCCAGGACTTGCAGGACAAATAAACCCTGACCAAATTGACATTTCGGCACTTAAACGGCAAAAAGCGATTATTCAATCAATGACAGTAAAAGAACGAGCGAATCACCTTATCATAGGTCCTGCTCGTCGAAAAAGGATTGCACGAGGTTCTGGTACATCGGTAGCGGATGTCAATAAGCTTTTAAAACAGTTTGAAAAAACAAGACTCACTATGAAAAAAATGGCTAAGGGTAAAATGTCTGCTCTTCCAGAAAGTATGCAGGGGCTCGCTAATCTTTTTTAGGCGGCTTTGGTTTGTGATAATTGTGTAGCAGTTGCATTTCGCCTGTATGTTAATACGAACAAGGCTTTGGGCTATACATGTCACAAAACTGTACCATTGCGTTACAGGCTTGCTCAATACTTCTATAATACTGTAAGCCTGTAAAGCCGACTATACCAGAACCGAGTAGTTCAGCGTGATTTGTTTGCGTTACAACGAAGGGGCGTTTACAAACGTTTGCCTTGAGTTGACAAAGCATTTTATTTTCGGCTTGTCCTCCTGTTATTGTAAATTGGAGTTTTGTATTACACATATCTTCAAGAGTGCACACAGTGTCTTTTAAACTTTGTATATATGTTTGAAGATGTGTACTAAGGTTTTTTATGCTTTTTTTTCCACTCAAAAGTTCTTCAATTTCTACTGTGCTCGTTTGTAGCAATGCACCAGTTTCTCCAAATAGTTTACTCACATTCCAGTACTTTTCTCTTATCGAAGGCATTATTCTAAAACTTGACAGTGTCGGTTTTTTGTCAACACACACATTAAATGCTTCACTTGTACCTGCTCTATCACAGGCACTGTGAACTTCAATAGTTTTTGTACCTATCAATGCCATGCAAAAATCGGGGGCTCCTGCTATTACGGGGATACTTCGAAAGTGGCCTATTATGCTACCTGTCTTGACAAAAGGTGCTAACCTATCTTGAATACAAATTTCTTTGTGTGTCAGAGCCTGTAAACTTGATTGTAGGCTTTCGATTTTTTGCTTATCCCAATAGGCACTTACAAATGCATCATTGACCAAAAAAGTATAGGCATTTCCTGTCAAGTAAAAACTAAGATATTCAGGTACTGGTAAAAGATATTGTGCGTTATAGAAAGGCTGTGGATGTTGAAGCGCAAACAAAAAAAAGCGTGGCAAAAAAATAGAATGTAATTTGTCAAGTTCCTTTTTTTGTAACTGCATTTTAGGATTTGATAATATGCTCTTGTCAACTCCGTTATTCCACAAAAAAATGGTATGCTCGCAAAGTTGTTTTTTTTCAGAGAACTCAATAACTGGCTTTTGATTTTTTGGCACAGCAACTAAACTTGGTCCATTCCCTGAAATACATATTCCAACTATCTTTGGGTTATCTCCATTGTCCGCAAGTTCTTTTGTTGTTTTTTCAAAATGAGCCAAAAATAAAGATACATAGGTTTCGGCACTGACTTGCTCGGAAAAAAAAGTTCGCAAAAGGCAAGAAACCTTTCCATCTGTATGTATCAGTGCTGTTTTGAGCGATGATGTTCCTATATCGCACGCAAATACATACTCCATTATTTTTTTTGAGTATTTGCGAGTGTTTTTTGTATAATTTCGCGGTTGTCAAGTAAGCTACTAACCGAATCGTTGCTTTGAGTACGGAAAATAGTTTGTGCAAACAACTTTGAAACATCGCTTTCTATATACCATTCTTTTGTTTTTAATTCTTCATGGTATATAGCATTTGTACCTATAATGCGATAAAATAGTCCATTTTTATATGCTTCGTCAAATTGACTAATTGCATTTCCGTTAAACAGTGGCAAACTAATCGCAGCGATTACTTTTTTCGCCCCTTCTTTTTGCAAAAACTCAAAGGCTTTTAGGAGGGTTCCCCCTGTTCCGAGCATGTCATCGGCAAGGAATGCTGTTTTACCCTTTACATCTCCGAGAAGATTCATCGAAACAATATTGCTTTGCTTAGCATTTAATGAAACGACCGAATAGTCCCGCTCCTTGTAAAGCATCGCAAGTGGTTTTTTTAAACTTGTCGCATAAAATTTATTGCGGTCAACCGCTCCACTATCTGGCGCAACAATCACCAAATCTTGTGAATTAATGTCTACTATTTTTGCAAGTTCATTTATGATTTGGTAACTTGCATGAAGATTTTGTAATAGGCAAGTATTAAAAGCATTTTCAATTTCGCGTGAATGAATGTCTAAGGTTATAATATTGCTTACATCAAAAAATTCATAAAACCGCGCTAATAAACTAGCAGTTAAACCCTCTCGTCCCTTTTTTTTGTGTTGTCTGCTATATGGAAAAGCGGGCAAGACAAGGTTAATCACATGAGCCCCAGCATGACGAGCAGCATCTATCGTAACAATAAGTGACATAAGGTTATCGTTTACAGTGAAGGTATGCATTTCCTTGCCGTCATTTATTGATACAGGATGATGATTTTCTACATCTTGAAAGATATATACATTCCGTCCTCGTATAGAATCCAGTATTTCGGTTTTGAGTTCACCATTTACAAAATGGGTAAACCGAGATTTTACTTTAAATCGTGGTAAGACCATTTTGTCAAGGGCTTTGTGATTTGGCATTCTACAGCTATTTAAATCACTCAAAAAATTGAGTTCTCGTACAATGTCTTTTCGGTCTTTTTCATATCGCTTAGATATAGCATCAATGCGCTTGTTAAAGCGAGAAACGCTCAATTTTTCTAAGTGCTTAATGGTAAGTTCTGCAAAATGTTCTCCTGCAGGACATGCTATAATTGCAAGGCTATTTTCATCGTAGTATTTCATGGTAGTAACTGTAACGAGCGCTATTATATTTGATTTTTGTTTTTTTTCAAGGGAGAATATAAAAGTTTTTTGTTTTTATTCAGGTGTATGTATTTTACGGTATCGATTTGTAAAATAAAGTACAAGTAAACAGTACCTTCGATTATGCAAGGGCTGAATCCTCATTGTTCGTCCAAAGGGAAAGGGTGCGCCGTTGGCGGTATTTTTTCGTACACTGTCCTACCGCTTTAAGTACAAGAAAATAATTATAGCAAGAAATAATAATCCTACGAGCAAGTATATCCAGAGCGGAAGGCTTTCTTCATCAGTATATGTTTTTTGCTTCTTATGAAAAAAAAAGGAGCGTTTTTTGTTTTTTTTGCTATTGTCTACTGTATTTGATTTAAAGGCATATCCACAGGTGGGACAACCCTTTTTAAAATCCTCATCGCTCCCCGTAAATCCGCACGATGGACAACGAATACTCGCAAAAAAGCGCCCACAGTGTGAGCATATTTTTGTATTTCGTTTTACTTCATTTCCACAGTATTCACAAAAAAACTTTGGGTGGTCTTTTGTCATATTTGCTTATTTACAACCGCTACATCCTGCACATGATTTGCCTGAACACTTTGACTTTGGTGTATCAGTGTTGGCACCTGTTTTATCGCTTTCTGTTTTTGTTTCACTAGCGTGAGATACGCCCGACTTGGAGTCATTTACATAGAACCCAGAACCTGCAAATGAAAGTCCAAACTGGCTTATGATTCGTTCTACGCTCTTACCACAAGTGGGGCATTTTGTCAGTCGTTCATCGGACATTTTTTGAAATACTTCAAAGCGTCCGCATGTTTTACATTCATATTCATAATTTGGCATAGTATATTCTCTTTTTTCGTTTTATGGATTTTGATTTTCCAAGTCATCCACTACACAAGGATGCCTGGTATTTAGATGTATGTTTTAGGCTCATCTTTAGCATTTTTATGTAAGTGGCTACGATGTTTCACTTAATCCAAAAATATTGCACCTGTTAGAGCCCTAAATAAAAAACCTCAAATCTTTTTCGAGTGCCATATCGGTTTGGTACGCTAAAATATATGAGCCCACCATAGCAGCAAAGGCATCAATAGCTGTTGCAATAGCGCCTAAGAAAAAGGCCATAGGTTTGAGAATGAGATAGCCCTGTTCGTATGCGCTTCCAAAAAATAAACAAATAGTTGCGAGGGCAATGTATGTACCACCAATCGAAAACTGGGAAAGCACGAGCGAAAAAACCGAAGATAGCAAGAGTAATAAAAGTAAACTTTTTACACCCATACTATGATTTGAATACGATTTAAAAATCACTAAAAAACTCACGCTTAATACTAAAGCACTCCCTGGTTTTGCAAAAATGGTTAAAAGAGGGGTTGCAACATTTGAAATGCGTCGTCGTATTCCTAAACTTTCATGACAGTGCCGTAGATTCGTCACAAGGGTGACATTTGAGTCAGTTGTTGTAATAGCGCATAAAAAGGTAGCGAGACTCGCATATAACACCTTAAACGGATTTGCTTCCTTACATATTAACTTAATAATAAGCGGATAGACTCCGCAAAAAAGTATCACAAGGTCAACAAGTAATAAAATAATAATGTCCGTAAAAAAGCCCATTTCAAAAATAGTTCGTAGTTGTACAAACCATTGAATAGAAATGATAGTTAAAAAGATTGCATAAAAGTCTACAAAAAAGGTAAGCATGCTATAGGCTATGCGTGCAAAAGAGTCAAAAATAGTGAGAGCATGTTTTGCAAATGATTTTTCGATAGACGCTGCACTTAAACCAATACAAAATGCAAAAAAACAAATGGGAAGCAAGAAGAGAGATTCCGTAAATGATGAAAATGGACTTGACGGAAAAGTCGCTAATAAAAATGATGAAAAACTAAATTGGGGAAGGGCAGTTGCATTTTCGACCAAAATCGGAATACGAGACGGATTCATTATAAAAAATGAGGTAATTCCTAGTCCTGAAAATAAAAAAGCTGAAAGAATTGCAAAACAAAAACAAAATATCAAAACCTTTCCGAGCCGTTTTGTTTCGGCAAGATTGTAAATACCTAATGCAAAACCAAAAAATAAAATCGGATATATTGCATATCTCCCAATTTGCAATGCGAGATCGGTTAAAAATTGAGTTGTTTGAAAAAAGGATTCATTATCCTTTCCCGCGACAATAGCAATAATAATACCTAAAATAATTCCAATCAAATATTTAATCCAAACTTTCATACGCTCGGCAATTTTACCCAAAGTAAAAAAAAAAGCAAGCATATTTTGGCATGAGGCTCAGGACATCATTTTTTGGTTTTGATTGTTCAGTGTGCTTGGTGCTCATCGGGAGCGAACTACTCCGCATCATTACACACGGTGTGTGCGTCCTCGCAATGACGAGCGGTGTTAGCGAATCCATGTGACAATTTAAAAACAAGCGTCATTGCGAGCCTTGCTTGCGCACGGACTGAATGCAAGGCGAAGCAATCTCATCTGGTTTCAGGTTGTAAACGACAGATTGCTTCGGACGCTTATGCGTCCTCGCAATGACGAGCGGTGTGAGCGAATCCGTGTGACAATTTAAAAACAAGCGTCATTGCGAGCCTTGCTTGCGCACGCACTGAATGCAAGGCGAAGCAATCTCGTCTGGGTTTTTGCCTGTAAACGACAGATTGCTTCGGACGCTTATGCGTCCTCGCAATGACGAGCGGTGTGAGCGAATCCGTGTGACAATTTAAAAACAAG
>JAFTEH010000142.1 GCA_017453745.1 Spirochaetaceae bacterium | reverse complement strand
GTTCTTAGGGCGGAGCCCTAAGCGATGCTTTTGGAAGGGATAGGGATTCTAAGGGAAAGGGAGAATAAACATAGCCGTCTACACGGATGTAGACGGTGCGTAAGCGCGAGAATTAAAAAGAACATAATATATTTTAATTCTCGGCCACTTTGAAAAAACAAGGATGTTTTTTCAAAGTGCATTTGCTTCGAACAAAAGGGTGTCTTTTCCCTTAGTATTAGGGTGCAGAAAACCATCTCTGCAAAACTTGATTTCCCTGTTTACGATCTAACTAACCTTGACAAGAAGGATACTCCTATCATCGTATTCGGGGGTGTCTTCAGTGTGTTCATCGTATGCAGCCCTTAATAGCTTAATAATATCCTTTGTTGGCTTTGCAGCATTTGTTCCTACTATTTCGTAAATACGAGGCAGGGTAAAATTTTCCCCTCGCCTATTCTGTGCTTCAATCGCCCCATCGCTGTATAGCATAATAACATCGCCAGATTCTACACTGGTTTCTGCTATTTCATATCGGGAATCGACAGCAATACCGATAGCATCAGTCGTTTGCCGTATACGCTCAAACTTTTTAGTGTTTGTATGGAAAATTGAAACAGAAGTATTTCCTGCACCAGAATAATACAATTTTTTAGTTTGTGGCTCATACTGCATCAAAGCAACGCTCGCAAAATGGTCAATATTAATCTTTTTTGTAACACCCTTATTTACCCAATCCAAAATAGTACTTGTATTCTGATCTGTGTTGGTTGTCAAGTTCAAAAGCGTCCGAATCATAATCATAATGATAGTCGCTTGGATACTTTTGCCTGCGACATCAACCATCGCAAAAAATATTTTGTCTTTTGCAGGCGTAATAATATCGTAATAGTCTGAACAAATCCCATGCGCCGCATAAAAATAAACTGAAGCATCTATACCAGACAACTTTGGTAGCTTTTCAGGTAATAATGTTTTTTGGATCTTTGTAGCTAACTCTTTTTCATTTGCGATGGTATCTTTTTCTTGTTCTTCACCTAAGATGTCAATAATGTGAATTGATGTAGAAGTATACTTCGCGAGCGTATCACTAATCTCAACATCACTTGAACTAAATGGAGCCGCCCCAATCGCACGCGATAAGGCAACCAAGCCCAAAACTTCACCATTGCTTACAAAAGGCACAAACAAATACGAACCAGCCTTCAAAAATGAAGCATCACCATTTATAAAAACCCGTTCATCATTGCTTGCATCTTCAACCAAAACAGGTTCAGCCTTTAACGCAACATCTGCAAAAATATTTCCCTTGAACTTAAACTCAGCATACTTAACACTTGTTTCTACCCGATTTTGTTTTAGTGGCACATCCGCCGGCAACTGATACGGAGGCGGAAAAATCCCCATCATGCTTTTGACTTTTAAAACTTCATCTTCATTGTCAACAATCAAAATAATACCACCATCAGCATATAACTCATCAACCATTTTTTCCAAAACAAAATCGTAAATTTCTTGACGAGTAACCTTTTTCCGAATAGCATTTGCACTTATTGTTAAAAACTTTGAGCCCAACACAAGCAAGTTTTTTGCACGCAAAAAAGTTTCATCGGTTGTGTTTTGTGCTTGAGCCAATTCTAAAGCCTGCGTTTCAATTTCGTGCATTTTTTTCATTTCTTCAAACCGAAGTCGTTGGCCTTTTATAAAAAAATGCACTAAAAAAACAGCCCCGATACATATTGGAATGCCCTGAAAAATAAGAGCAAATTCCAACTGGTACAGCATCCCCAAAACAGAACTTACCAACACAAAAAATGAAAAAAGGAGCCAGCCAGTAAAAATAGTACGGTCAGAACCTGATAACCATTTATTTTTAAACTGCCTAATATTCATAACAATAAAAATAAGCTGGCATAAGGCAAGTATCGTATAAGAGACAAGTCGTACTAAAAATGGAAAATTTACAGTCATACAAAAAGTATAGTTTGTAAAACTCAAAAAGTCAACGGTACAGCAATTTTATATTTTTCATTTACTCACGAGAACTGCAAAACATACTGTATACTGTTCTTTTAAGGTTCTCTTTAAAGTATTTTTATCATACCTGTATTGTCGTCATGAGGGGAAACCTTTAACAATAGTGCCGTAACCAACAGAAAACGGTGTAAAGAATAAACCCACAAAAAAAGCCGCCCAAAAAAATGGACGGCTAGAGCTGGAATTAAAAAAATTAAAAGAACTCTGTTATAGAGCCTGCCGGCGAAGGGACTTGAACCCTTACGGAGTTGCCCCCAATAGATTTTGAGTCTATCGTGTATACCAATTTCACCACGCCGGCGTATCAACAACGCTACATACTATCATAAAATAAAAAAAATGTCAAGCCCAAACTAACGAAATCTATGGAAATCAAGTTTCATAAGCAAATCGGCACACCCATTGTACCCCCGTTCATTACGAGGTTTGAAACAAGCCCCGCTCATTGCGAGGAATATAAGTGGCTTTTCCGTCATTGCGAGGGCGTATAAACGCCCGAAGCAATCTCTAAGATTATTATCACACGGATTTGC
>JAFTEH010000141.1 GCA_017453745.1 Spirochaetaceae bacterium | reverse complement strand
CGAGAATTAAAAATATAATTTTCTCAATTTTTAATTCTCGTCTTGGTCAATAATGGGGAACAGGTAAGGATATAAAAACACTAAAATCCGCCTTGCTTGCACACGGACTTAATGCAAGGCGAAAAAATGGGGTTCTTAGGGGGAACCCCTAAGCCGCGTTTTGGGAAGGTAAGGGATTCTAAGGGAAAGGAAACCCTTTTGCTCGGTCAAAAGGGTGTCTTTTCCCTTAGTATTAGGATGCAGAAAACACTCTCTCCAAAAAATTAATTTCCGTGCGCAGAGCATCGAAGTATATGCCGTTATACCTGAACCAATCCTGAGTAGCAATGAGTAAAATAGTAAAAACAAAACAGGGACTGGATTGTGCGTTATCTAAAAACGGCACGCTCCGAAGAACGCTCAGGTATGTATAATGCACCCCAAAAACAAAAAAAGCGTACAAAACTTTTTTAAAGTGCTCTCCTTGTTTTTTTTGCTGTTTAGGGTATACTTATAACTATGAAAAAGATGCAGAACACTGTTTCGCTTTTAGCATGTACTCATCAAGAGCGTCGCCGAAAAAAACGGTATAATGTGTTTTTGCCTTGTCAGATGTCGGAAGTATCTTTTTGTATGTTTACGCTTTGTGATGTGAGCGAAGATGGTTGTAAATTGCAGTATTCCCATACTAACACACAACTTATCTTTCACACAGGGGATAACTATACATTTAAAATCTTGCCTGAAGTTTTAAATACAAATGCGCATCAGTTTAAGCCGTTTTGCATAAATGCTCAACTTGTTTGGGCGCATCAACTACCCACTTGCACTCAACTCGGTTTTAAAATTGAAAACTTTGCTTCAACGGACTTTAAAACATGGTTTACATTTATCGCTTCTAAAAGCAAAAAACAACTTCATCCCAAAAAAAGACTTATATAACGAATGCGTCACTCTCTCTATTATATTAACACCCAAGCCAATAACATTACGCTTTTTTTTAATATTTTTTTTGTTGTTTCAGCTATTCTAGTTGTTTTTATCATTTTTATTTCGATCATTCGGTTTGTAAAACTAAAACATAAAAAGAATGATAATGTAGTGTACTCGCAATATCATTTTTTTGGCTTAAAACATAAGTTTGCGATTTTTAATACATTACTTGTTATTTTTTTGCTTACTTCGATAGCGCTCCCATTATACAATTCATTTACAAACAGCAAAATACAAAGTTCGGCTGACACCTTTTTAGCCACTGCCGACAAAATACTAAAAGACGCATACCAAGATAGTGTTTTTGCTCTCATTGAGCAAGACGGCAACCGTGCCAATTCTGTCCTGCGTGATATAGCAATGCGAAACTATGAATTTGTTTCGATTGCAGTTTTAGGGAATGCATTTCAAGAAACGGAAGGTTTTGAGAGTCCGTTTCCTGATGTAGAAAATTCAAAAGATGGAACAGCATTGTTAAACAACCCAAGTACAAGTGAAATACCAGACGAAACTATATCGATGGATTTTGTATTAGCCCAACTGACACAAAACAGTACTGGATTTGATGTCATTTCACATTCTGAAGCTGCTCAGCGTCAAAATATGGTTCCGCAGTTGCAAGATGTTTTAACACGATATAATAGTAAAATGCTACAGGAAATTTCGTACTACACAGCAAAACTAAAAATAGCACTTGAGTATTCAGAAGCACAAAATCCCTCAAACTATGATTCTAATATCTTGGGGATTATCGCTCAAACTAATATGTTTTTGCAAAACAAGGCAAACGAATCCCTTTTTTCGTACCCTGAATTTGACAGGTTTCATTTTATGGCGGAACCAACCAGCAGTTATTTTTTTTATAGACCGCTTGCTTTTGTATTACCTGATAAGTTGTCAACTATCGTACATGGAACCGTCATTGTAGAATTATCGATTGACACAGTATTAGCCGATATTCATAGGCAGAAACGATTATTTATGACAATAGTAATAGGTATAATATTGATAATTATTTTTGTATCTATTACGAGTTCCTATTTTTTAGCCTATACTATAACCAAGCCCATTCAAGGAATTATCCAAAATGTTTTGCTTATAATGAACACAAAAGATAAAACAAAACTGCCCAAATCCTTAATGCCGATTAAGCGCTTTGATGAAATCGGGGTGCTTTCTGAAAAGATAAATGAACTTGCCTTTTTGCTTGCACAATCGTCAAGCGAAATAAATGACTTGATTATCGGGCAAGATGTACAAAAAATGTTTATTCCGCTCAACCTCAATGCTCAAAATAAAAAGCAAGCGATTTCTCACCAAGTATTTTCTGATGTAGAATTTTTTGGGTATTATGCTGGTGTGGAATCTGTGTCTGGAGATTACTTTGACTATTTTAAACTTGACGAAAATCACTATATTATGATTAAGTGCGATGTTTCTGGGAAAGGTATTTCTGCTGCTCTCATTATGGTAGAAATTGCAACAATGTTTTTGAATTATTTTAATAACTGGAAAGTCGAAAAGGATGGAACAAATATTTCTACTGTGGTTGAAAAAATATCTGAGTTTTTGGTTGACAACACGATACCTGGTCGTTTTGCAACATTTACCATTTGTCTACTTGACACAAAGCAAAATACTATAACAGTCAGTAATGCAGGCGACAACCTACTACACTACTACTGCAAAGCAACGGGTAAGATAGAAACCATACAACTGACACAAACACTTGCAGCAGGCGTATTAAAACAAAACGAAATACCTGAAAAAATGCACTACGCATCTGAAACATTTTATCTCAACCAAGGCGATATTTTATTTTTTTACACTGACGGCATTGAAGATTCTCGCACACAAAAGAGTGTTGACAGTTTTGGCACCGCACGAATAGCCGAAATTGCAGAAGCAGCTTTAAACCGACAAAACTATACTCTAACTATCCAAACAAAAGACGCTACACAGAATGTTGACTTTTTGTTTAATGCTTGTGATGGCTCAATCCGTGAAGCAATTTTAGCGATTGTCGCCTGCGAAACCTACTTCCGTTTATCAATTCTGAGCGATGATGAAGTGTCAAGTGCTTCAATAGATGCCGAAATTGACACAATGCTCAAAAAATACCTCGCAATATACGAAACACTTCCGATTACTCGCATACATACAAAATCTGGTGTTGTAGAATATACCCCTGCTCAACTTGAACCTCAATTTGATGATATAGCAATGATTATGGTAAAACTCGGCTCATAACATCACGACACTTTTAAAACACAAAAACTGCTCTGTGTCATTGCGTGGCCATCGTTTCGGACATTCAGTTACATCATCATCGCGTGGCTATCGTTTACACACCCTTACAAATGACAGCATTTCCAAAACTAACCGACAAGCATTCACGGAAATCAAGTTTTAATATAAACAACTAGTTTGCTTAAATTCCATAGTGCATAACCAGGAACTTATTACTTTCAGGCGGGTTCTTAGGGCGGAGCCCTAAGCGATGCTTTTGGAAGGTAAGGGTTCCTAAGGGAAAGGTAGAAAAAACATAGCCGTCTACTCAGGATGTAGACGGTGCGTAAGCGCGAGAATTAAAAATAAGTGTCAAGTTGCTTAAATTACATAGTGCATAACTGGGAACTTAT
>JAFTEH010000140.1 GCA_017453745.1 Spirochaetaceae bacterium | reverse complement strand
AGGGAAAAGACACCCTTTTGACCGAGCAAAAGGGTTTCCTTTCCCTTAGGAACCCTTTCCTTCCTAAAACGCGGTTTAGGGGTGCCCCCTAAAAACCCCATTTTTTCACTTGCATTAAGAAATTTAAGCAACTTGACACTTATTTTTAATTCTCGCACTTACGCACCGTCTACATCCTGAGTAGACGGGTTTGCTTGTTGCTGCTTTCCCTTAGAATCCTTTACCTTCCTAAAACACGGCACTAGGCAAGTTGGCATTCAGGACTGAAGCCAACTTGAGCCCTAAAGAACCCCATTTTTTCACTTGCATTAAGAAATTTAAGCAACTTGACACTTATTTTTAATTCTCGCGCTTACGCACCGTCTACATCCGTGTAGACAGTTTTACTGAATTTTTTATACCACCTTTGTTTTTTATCTTGTAATTTCAAATTTCAAGGCGAAAAACAAAGGTCATTGCATACACGATGTTATCTATGATAACATCATGCTGATAACATCATACTATAGAGATAATCGAAAACCTCATCTTAGGTTATTTTTCCAAACCTTGATAGGATTTATTCCAAACCGAATGACAACATACAAAAATGCCCACACTAAACCTAAAAGATGGATTGAGTGCGCTATATTATCGGAAGCAGAAAGCGCCCCCAAAATTTCTATACCAGTATACACCAAAATCAAAATTGGGGCTGGGAGCGGAATAATCCCCCAGATAAAAATATGAGTATCAGGGAACAATGTCGCAAAGGCAAACAAAAGCGAAAAAATAGCACCAGAAGCGCCCACGACAACAACGGGCATAAAGGTACGCAAAAACACAAAATGGTAAATCACGGCTCCTGCTATACCACATAATGTACCACACAAAAGATAAAAAAGTAAAAATTCCTTTGTGCCCATCTTTTGCTCTAAAGAACTCCCAAAGATATATAACGAAAGCATGTTAAAAAGAAGATGCCAGATGTCAGCATGCAAAAATTGATAGGTAAAAACTTGCCAAAACATTTTATAATGTATTGTCAGAGGGGAAACTAATGCAAAATAACTTTCGATAGAGCCCAAACCGACTTTTGACAAAAGTTGAAACACCACAAAAATTGCACATTGAACCAGCACAAGTATGAGACATGCGTTTCTATATGTATATTTAAAAGGTTTTCGTATGAGATTCATTATAATTCCTTTGGTCCTGTGTTGTCAAGGCATTAGGTTCGTGTCACATTCTTTTCAGAAATTGAATACTTGTTTTTGCCAGTACGCTTAGAATTATACAGTGCCGCATCGGAACGCTGAATAAACTGTTTAACGGTTTCACCACTATGCAAATACTCGGCTATTCCAATCGAAATAGTCACACGAATTGTTTGCCCCTCGTAATCTACAACCATTGATTCGACATCAAGCCGGATTCTTTCAGCGATTTTACAAGCTGTTTCTAAATCAGCATCCGAAATAAAGGCGGCAAATTCTTCTCCCCCATAACGCGCTGCCAAATCGGTATTTCGTACAGAATTTTTAATAATACTTGCGACCTTTTGCAACACCAAATCGCCACACACATGCCCGTATGTATCATTTATTTGCTTAAAATTGTCAATGTCAAACATAAGCAGAGCAAGTGATGCCCCATGATCAAGCATTTCAATTTTTTCGTTTAAGACAGCAAAAAAATAGTGTTTTAACTTTAAGTGTGTCATCATGTCGGTGGTAGTCATTTCTAATAAGCGAGCATTGTTGATAGCAATCGCCGCAAGATTTGCAATATCCAAAATCATATCCTGCTCGGTAGAATCATAATTATGTACATCATCAATTTGATTACCCAACAGCAAAAACCCGACTAGATGTTTTTTTATTTTTAATGGAACAATGAGTGTTGGTTCAAGTGCGAGAATCATCTGCACAAAACCTGTATCAAAAGAGTGTTTAAGTTCATTGGGGCTGATACAACGATTCTGCAAAGACAAAAATGAAATAAACTCATCATTTTCAGGAATACTGTATGAATGGGCATTGTCAACTTCAAAACCATATATATTTTCATACAACACAAAAGAATCATCATCCAATGAACTCTGAATAAAAATAGCGACACCGAAGGTTTTCATTTGCGCCATTACGATATAGAGGATACTTTCCATAAGCCTATTAAATTCTATCATAGAACAAAAGGAACGAGAAATCTCTAAAAGTTGGCGTAAGTCAAAAATACTCTTTTCTTGTTGCTTAATTTTGCGTTTTAGGCTTGAAATACTACCCATTTCGCCCGACTTTAATTTTCGCTTTAAGTTGCGCTTTTTCATTTCCATACATCTTTCCTTGATGGCAATAATACCATCTATAAAAAACAAACATTGCACCTTATTTTAGGCACTGGCATTCTCTCAAAAACAACAGGAGATGGCTCCCAGAAATATCCCCTACTCTGCCAATACTGCTTACAGAAGACAAGCAACAAGGCGACAATAGTCAGACCGTTTTTAGAAGTGCCCTTAACTTATTTCACTCTTACTTAGTATAGCATAATTTTTCATAATTTCAAGGAATTTTCCTAATAGTTGTACATCATTTTCAAAATTTCGTATAAGTGGCTTAAACTTTGCAGAAGCAAACAACTGTTTTAGGTTTGAAATAAGCCCATTAGTATACTTTTTTGAACCAGACACAAGCTGTGATGTTTGCGAATAAAGCCCGGTATACTGTTCAACCGATGTTTGAACAAGTTGCCGCGCCTTTACATTTGCTTCCGTAACGATACGCTCAAGGTGTTTTTCAAAATTTCCACCATTATCAATTTCAGCCAAATACCCTTCTATAGTCTGTAAACTACATTTTTGCCCATTTGAAAACATTCGTTCAAATTGTTCAAACGAATCAGAAAGTCCTTCACAATAATAGTATGCAGTGCTTAGGTTTTTTTGATACGCAGGGTCAGAAAAAGTTCCTTCTACAAGAATGGTTTTGAGAAATGTTTTCATATTGACATCAAAGTTTTGCTTTGTAAAACTCCGCAATAGTTCCATAGGCCGAATCCAATCAAAACTTAATGTTGTCTTTGCTTGCAGTTGCTTATTAACTTCTTCGTTATAACCAGAAAAAGTAAAAAATTTGCGCGCACCGAATGTGTTTTTGATAAGATTTTCAATTTTGCTTTCTTGAAACAAATGCAATAGTTTTTTTGAATCCGCTTGAAAGCGTTTTTCCCAGCGCTCATTAAAATCGGTAATCATCGAGGTTTCAGAAACGCTCATATTTTCTTCAAATGTCGGTTCGCCTTTTGCATACCGGATAATATTCAAAACCGTGTTTTTCGGAATTTCCTTGTCGATAATGTCCTTTATTGTCGAAATCTGCCGAAGCACAAATAAAAACTTATTTTCAACCGAATGAGCGATTTTTTCATGCAAAAGTTGTATTGCCCCGATTAAATCTTGGTCAATCTCCAAATTTGAAAGCACAAAGTTTAAGTCCAAAAGTTCTTTAGTAATATCGGATGCTTGCACATCAGTAAATTTAGGCATAGCACCCTCGCGTACCAGTTCATTGAGCGGTTTCGCATTTACCCCTTCAAAATGTATAAAAAAAGTTTCAAAGTCATAGCAACAAAAGTCATAGAGCCGAAAAATATGCTGAATCGTTTGATCCATTTTCAGTACCGCATCCGTCGCCATCTCGTTTTGAAAGGCATGAAAGCGTTTTACTTGCGCATTTAAGTGTCTCTGTATCACATCAAGCGATGAAGTCGCTTCACTCTGCAAATCTTTTTCACGCTCAATATATGAAAAACTTGCATATTCTTTTTCTTGTGCTTCAGAAAAAGCACTCGTCAACAGCAAATCCAAAAACCTCGTCGACACACGGATGTCTTTTGACAGCAATGTTTGTTCGAATATAGACTTTACCGGCAACAATTCCGCATAGATACGAAAAATCACACGCGCAAAATCAGACGAAATCACTCCCTCCTTTGAAATAGGCGGATGCGGCAAGGCTTGTAACTGTGCAAAAATGGACTTTAATTGCTTTCTGTGTATTGTTTTTTCAGAATTGGCAAAAAAAATCCCAGAAAAAAAATCCCTCACTATTTCAAAAAAAACCAATAAAAAATTCATTTCTATCCAGTTTACCGATAATAAAAAATAAAATCAATAATATCTTCCATAGCAAATTTGTCAGCCGCCCCTCAAATAAAGTTTTAGTCATATCTACCACGCAAATCTTATAGTTTCAGTGGCTTATTCTGCTACCGAATGGGTCCTACACAAAAAGTCCATTATTTTTTAACAGACCTGTTTTTTAATTACAATCACGCACGCAATGTGCCAAGTCCCAAAACTGATGTTTTGGGACTTGGCACATTGATTGGCACATTAAATAGAACCGAAAACAAAAATACAATTTGCGTTTTTAGAAGTGCTCTTTTTTAGTAATCGTCGCTCATTTTTCAGCCCAAAACAGTCGATACTATTGTAGAAACACATGGCTTAGGGCATAACTGGAAAGTCATTACTCTAAGGCGGGTTCTTAGGGCTCAAGTTGGCTTTAGTCCTGAATGCCAACTTGCCGTGGCGACGCTTTTGGAAGGAAAGGGTTCCTAAGGGAAAGGGAGAAAAAACATAGCCGTCTACTCAGGATGTAGACGGTGCGTAAGTGCGAGAATTAAAAATATCGTATTTGTTTAAATTCCATAGGGCATAACTGAGAGCTTATTACTTTCAGGCGGGTTCTTAGGGCGGAGCCCTAAGCCGCGTTTTAGGAAGGTAAGGGTTCCTAAGGGAAAGGAAACCCTTTTGCTCGGTCAAAAGGGTGTCTTTTCCCTTAGAATAAGGGTGCAGAAAACAATCTCTGCAAAAATTGATTCCCCTGGTTTATGCTTACTTTCTGTTGCTTTTTATGCTGTGTTTTGTTATACTGTGGACGGGGCGATATTGGCGTGAAAATACTACTATCATCATTACTTTTTTTCACTCTCATTTTCGGGTGTAAGTCACAACCTTCTACCAAGAAAGGCGCTGTACCCGATGGTTCTGAACGCCCAACTGAAAACGCCGCAAGTATGCCAACAGGCACCCCTATTATTTTGGACACCCCTAACAAAGCAGACATAGAAGACCGCCTCCTTGATACACGCTTAATCCGTAATGTAGAAATAGGCTCTCCCGATTCACTCAGAGCGGCGGTAAACTTTATTGCGAGCGACCCCAATGGCTTAACCGATATTAACCGCTTATATCTTGTCATCATTTCTGAAATTATGACAAGACTTTATCCACATGAAGCGATCACATGGAATGTTCCTGCATACCCTCAAGAAAACAAATACTTAACCGCTTTTTCTCAAATCGACACCGGCCTTATACCACAAAACTTAGATGAATCAACCTTTTTAGCTCTTGTCATTCCTAGTTTTTATTCGCTTAACAAAACTATTTCCGATGCCGAATTAACACGACTTGAGGCTCGCCTTATAAAAGCCGAAACCCTCGTGCCCGATTCCGTTTTGCCGCACTTTTTAAAAGGAGTTTTATATCAAAAAAACGGGCAAGCATCTCGCGCCATTGAATCGTTTCGGAGAGCGTGGGACTTGGATGCTTCTTGCACACAGGCGGGACTTTACTACGCACGGCTTTTAGCAAAAACAGGAGATACTAGTATGGCGCTCAATATTGCCGAAAAACTCGGAGCGCTCCAAAAAACAACCGAATACCAACTCCTCTTAAGTGAAGCATATATTGAACTTGCAAGGTACGAACAAGCGTCAGAAATTGTCGTTGCCCTATTAAGTGCGCAACCTGACAATACCGAAGCCGTTTTACTACGGATTAAAATTCTCATCGCACAACAAGAATACCTTAAAGCGAATGCTCTCCTTGACGCATTCGCCACCAGAGATAAAAACAACAAAGATTATTTACTTTTGCGCTCCGTGCTTTTTTCTTCTTGGAATAAAAGCGTCAGTTCAGCTTTGTCAACTCTTTCAGAAGCCTACATGCGATACCCCAATGACTTTGATGTTCTTTTAGCTTGTGCGCAACTCTGCTTTGAAACGGGACAAAATATACAGGGCATCACCGCAAACGAGTTTATCGAAAAAGTAACGCAAAAAGATTCAAACAATGTGCAAGCAGCAGCCCTTATTGTCAAAAACTTAATTGGAAATGAAATCTGGAATGAGGCTGTACCGCAAGCCGAAACACTTGCACGACGAGCCCCCACCACCGAAAATGAACGCTTACTCGTGAGGGCATATCTCGGTGCAGGTCAAGTCGGGCGCGCTTTACCGCTTGCACAACGATTGTACCAAGCATCTACCGATGATGAAAGCACTATTTCACTCTATTTAGCCACTTTGACACAAAATGGGGCGGTTTCTGATGCCTTAAAAATTATCAATGCCAAAATGCCTTCCGCAAATGCAACCCTAAAGGCAATTTTATACTACTACCAAGCAGTAATGAGTTCAGGCGAAACGCGTCTCGGGTATCTACGCTCTAGCCTTTTATCTGACCCACGAAATCAAGATGCGTTGTTTGCGATGTACCAATACTATTATGCCAATGTTGACTACAAAAAAGCAGAATACTACCTAAAACAAGTTATAGCGATTGACCCTCTCAACAAAAAAAATCAGCAACTTTTACAACAGTTGCAAAGTAAATTATAAGCGAAACGAGCATTTACATGACAAGAATGCAAATAGGTATCAAACAAATTGTCAAGCCGATTGCCCTTGTTGGAATGCCTTGTGTCGGAAAATCGTTCATAGGCAAACACCTTGCCCTACACTACAAAATTCCATTTTATGATAGCGATAACTTGATTTTGCAAAAATACAAGCAAAGCTCAGCCGAACTATTTAAAACGAGCGGTGAACAAGCATTCCGAAAGGCCGAAGCCCGTGTCATTGCTGAAACCTTTCAAACGCAGCAGGTATGTATACTTGCCACAGGTGGTGGGAGCCTTGAAAGTAAAGAAGTTCAAACGATTCTAAAAAATGCTATTGTTGTATACCTTAAAGCAGACCTCTCGGTTATTCTAAAAAGACACCGCAAAAGGGCTCAATTACGAGGGAGTTTCCCAGAATACTTTGGGTGTGGCTCGTGTGAAAATTTTTTAGAAGAATACTGCGAAACATGCGCCTATTCAATACTGGAACGGCTCGAACAAAAACGAAGCCCACTTTACGAAACCGCTTGTTCACTAACGATACTGTCAAGTCAGCCAATAGACAATGTCATAAATGCTATTACACAAGCACTAGAAACAGTATAAGTCGCTCTAAACCCTAGTGTGTCAATGCGACAAGGAGCAAAACATCAGTTTTGGGACTTGTCGCATTGAGTGCGTATTATGCGCACATCTTGATAGAGCGCGTTTCTTTATTGCAAGGAAGCTCAAGGAAGAAACTCGGCGGTTAAAAACGGCACTTATAATTTGTATTTATTTTTTTTTATTTATCTCTTTACAAAAAAAAAATTTTTCATACTATGTAATCGTAGGGAGTGAAATTATGAAAAAATTTTATTTTGTTTTAGCTTGTCTATTGGCAGGCGCAATGGTTTTCTCTTGTAACAAGACTGAAACCTCGAAAACATTGAACAAAGACAAGCCTCTTGTCTTTTTCAACCGACAGCCATCAAATCCAACTACTGGGGAAATTGACATGACTAGTATGCGTTGGAATGAACTTACCTACTATGTAGGTTTTGATGCTAAAGCAGGTGGCGATGTACAAGGAAAAATGATTGCAGATTTCTTGAAAGCAGGTTCCGCTAGTCTAGATCGCAATGGTGATGGTATTATTGGATACGTACTATGCATCGGTGATGTTGGGCACAACGATTCAAATGCTCGTACGGAAGGTATCCGAAAAGCATTGGGTACTTGGGCAGGAACAACAGACCCATCTACCACACAGCAGGGTAAAATTACTATTGCTGGAAAAGAATATACCGTTGTAGAACTTGAAGGCAAGGCAATGACAGGAACTGACGGTTCCACTTGGAATGCAAATGCTGCAACTGATGCAATGAGTGGTTGGGCAACAAAATTCGGAACACAAATCGACTTAGTTGTTTCTAACAATGACGGTATGGCTATGGGATGTCTCCAAGCATCAAACTATCCTGCTGGAGTTCCTATCTTCGGATATGACGCAAATGCAGATGCTCTTGAAGCAATCGGTGCAGGAAAACTTTCTGGAACAGTTTCTCAAAATGTGGACGCACAGGCTGCTGGAACATTGCAAGTTATTCGTAACTTGTTAGACGGGTTAAAAGGTTCGGATGTTTATTCTAAGGGCTTTTCTGCTGCCGATCAATACGGTAACAAAATATCTGCTCCTGTAAACTACTGGTCTGACCAACGCGCTCTTATGGCAGAAAACAGTGCTGTAACAGTTGCTAACTGGAAAGACTACGCTGGCGGTGTTCGCGATGCTGGTGTAAAAAAATCAACAGCCCCAAGCAAAAAAGTATTGCTTACTATTTACAATGCAGGTGATAACTTCTTGTCATCTTCGTATTTACCAGCCTTGCGTTACTATGCAGACCTTTTGAACCTCGACCTTACTATCGTTCAAGGTGACGGTCAAAATGAATCAAGTTGTTTGGACAAATTTACTAATCTTAATAGTTTTGATGCTTTTGCAATCAACATGGTTAAGACAAATTCTGCTCCAGACTATACCGAAAAGCTAAAGTATTAATCTACTGAAAGGTGGCTGTCTTCTAAGGGGCAGCCCCTTTTTTACTGTGTGTAACTAAAAAAATATTTTAAGGGGCCTCGAAAAGTTCTTTCTGCCTTGCTCGCCTTGTCTACCAGTAAGCACATGGGAGAGGTAGCGAGTAAGCGATACGCAGATGTCAAGTATGTCACTGGTAGACAGTTTGGGGTTCTAAAATATGCGAGCAAGAAACTTCAACATTACTGGAGTTTCAAGTTCAGTGTGTGTGGCTATATTTTACTCGTCTTTCTTAAAAGGGCACAACTACCATTTGATTTTAGATAGCCACCGTGTAAATTTTAAGGACACTTCTAAAACCTGAAAAATTTAAAAAATTTTTTAGAAGTGCGCCGAGTTTGGAACCTTGAAATTAAAGGACTCCAAACATCGCATTTTCAAAGACACCTCTAAAAGTTGAAGTTTTAGAGGTTCCCTTAAGAAGGAGCGGTCACCGTGAGCGAAAACTTTTTAGAAATTAAAAATGTAAGTAAAGCTTTTGGGAGGAACAAAGTTCTCGATGGCATAAACTTGACCGTGAGAAAAGGAACCGTTTTAGGCTTGATGGGCGAAAATGGTGCTGGAAAATCAACATTAGTAAAATGCCTCTTTGGAAGCTACAAAAAAGACGAAGGCGAAATCAAACTTGACGGTCGCATTGTAGACTTCAAAAACCCAAAAGATGCCCTAGAAAATGGGGTAACAATGGTACATCAAGAACTCAATCTATGCCTTGACATGACTGTTGCTGATAATTTGTTTTTAGGACGATTCCCTAAACGCATGGGAATGGTAAGCGAAACAGAAATGTACGAAAAGGCAAATAATATCTTTTCCCAACTCAAAATCAATATTAACCCCAAGCGCATCGTCAGAACTATGGCTGTTGCCGAAAAGCAGATGATTGAAATCGCTAAAGCGGTTTCGTACAATGCTCGCTTAATTGTGTTAGATGAACCGACATCATCACTGACTGAACGAGAAGTAAAAAAACTATTTTCTATTGTTGAAGAATTAAAAGCAAAAGGGGTATCATTTATTTACATTTCACACAAAATGGACGAAATCTTTAAAGTGTGTGATGATGTAACCGTCTTGCGTGACGGAAAAATGATTTTAACCAAATCTGTTACCGAAACTACTATGGATGAACTCATTACTGCAATGGTCGGTCGGTCTTTAAGTAAACGATTTCCAGAAATTGACAATACACCTGGTGAACCGTATTTGACATTGACCGAATTAACCACCAAATATGAGCCCGTTCTCAAAGATATTAGTTTTAGTGTAAAAAAAGGCGAAATATTTGGTATTTATGGACTCGTGGGGGCAGGCCGTAGCGAACTACTTGAAACACTATTCGGTATTAGAAGTATCGCCTACGGAGATATTACCATTGCCGGTAAAAATATTTATCTAAAACATACAAGCGATGCGTTGGCTTGTAATTTTGCCCTTTTGACAGAAGAGCGTAAACTAAATGGCATGTTTGAAAAAGCATCTATTGAGTTTAATGTGACAATCGCCAACCTAAAAAAATATAAGGGAGCGACTTTTCTTTCAAAGCAAAAACTAAAGCGAGCCGCCGATAGCCAGATTAAAAAAATGCGTGTACGCTGTATGTCGACCGAGCAACTTATGTCAAGCCTCAGTGGCGGTAACCAACAAAAGGTTATTATAGCAAAATGGCTTGAGCGTTCTCCTGATATTTTTTTGATGGATGAGCCAACGCGCGGTATAGATGTAGGTGCAAAATATGAAATTTATGAACTTATTGTTTCGATGGCAAAACTAGGGAAAACTATCATTGTTGTATCTAGCGAAATGCCCGAAATTTTAGGTATAACTAATAGGATTGCCGTTATGTCTAACAATAGACTTTCGGGCATTGTCGAAACAAAAGAAACAAACCAAGAAGAATTGCTGAAACTTTCGGCAAAATACTTATAAGGGGGCTTCTAAAAACGCCTACCTGCGTAAGAAGCACCTTTCAATTTCTTGTATAGTAAGGGGATACCATGAGTGATAATAATTTTGAAGCCATAGGAACACAATTAACAAAACTAAAAGACGCTTTGTTTGAACTACGCGAAAAAGGTGAAATAAAGCGAACGATAATCAAGGAAGATATTAAACGCGTTAAGCACAGTAAGTTTTTGAGTGCTCAGGAAAAAGAAGCCGAGTTAGCTGACTTGCATCAGGCTTTTGATGCCGCAGTCGCTGAAACTGAAAAAAATAAAGCCGAAGTGGCTCGTTTACAAAAAGACGCTTTAGCACTTTCTAAGCAATTCTACGCACAGAAAATTGCCGAAGTCAAAAAACGCGAAAACGAAAAAATCGCTCAGTTTAAGCAAGAGCACGCTGAAGCAAAAAAAGTGATTATAGAAGCGTACACAAAGGATATTGCTTCTGGTGTCAGTTCACAACAGGCAAAGGCAGAAAAAAAATCAAAGCTATTTGAACTTGACACAAAATGTCGCTCCAACATTGAGCGCTCCAACGAAGAAAAAAATAAAGCATATCTGGAAGAAGTCCAAACGAACATCCAACTTCGCAATGGAAAAACAAGTATCCTTGAAGATTGGAATTTAGCCGTACACGAATATATTTATAAGTTTAAGCTTTCTTCCTTTTTGCTTGAAAATGGGCTCTATTTAGCGATTCTTATTTTTTTTATCTTCTGTATTATTGTAGCGCCGCTAAAAGGAAGTGGACAACTTTTAACAATACCGAATATTTTTACCATTCTAGAACAATCATCAACAAGAATGTTTTATGCTCTTGGGGTTGCAGGTCTTATCTTACTTGCAGGAACTGACCTGAGTGTTGGGCGAATGGTTGCCTTAGGCTCGGTCATCACAGGTTTAATTTTACATCCAGGTGAAAATATTGTTACATTCTTCGGTATGGGACCATGGAATTTTGTCGGCATGCCTATGTTTTTACGACTTTCTATGGCTTTAATCATTTCTATAGTGCTTTGTGTACTGTTTAGCACTTTTGCAGGTATGTTTACCGCAAAGTTAAAAATACACCCATTTATCTCTACCCTCTCTACTCAGTTGATTATCTATGGGCTTTTGTTTTTTGGTACAAGTGGCACCCCTGTTGGTTCTATTGACTCAAACATAAAAGACCTCTTGGGCGGACGCTGGATACTCGGGGTACTCAATGGTGAACTAGTAACCTTCCCAAAACTCATTATACCTGCTGTTATTGCCATTATTGTAGCATATTTTATCTGGAATAAAACAACCTTTGGTAAAAATATGTATGCAGTGGGTGGTAACCAAGAAGCGGCAGCCGTCAGTGGCATTAGTGTATTTAAAGTTACGATGGGCGTTTTTATTATGGCTGGTATTTTCTATGGCATAGGTGCTTTTTTAGAAGCCTTTAGAGCCAATGCCAGTGCTGGCACCGGGCAAGGCTACGAACTAGATGCTATTGCCGCTTGTGTTGTTGGCGGTATTTCATTTAATGGCGGTATTGGAAAGATAGGTGGGGCTGTTATTGGTGTTATTATCTTTACGAGTTTAACATACTGCTTGACCTTTTTAGGAATTGACACAAACCTACAATTTGTATTTAAGGGCTTAATCATCATCACGGCGGTTGCCTTAGACAGTGTAAAGTACTTAAAGAAAAAATAGCCACAGTAATGAGGCGGCTCCAAACACCGCCTCACAAGGAAACCTCTAAAACTGTCTACCTGTTTTCTACTGACAGGTGGGCAGTAGAGAGGTTTTTTCGCATTTTCCTACTAAGATACCTTTTCGCATAAAAAGCCAAAATAAAAAAATGTTACCCTCTTGACTTGCAATTAATTTTGTTTATTGTATACAGTAGGGCTTTTTAGGGGGAAATATGAATGATCTAAAGCCATCTTTAGTCGCTTCAGCGGTAGGCTTTGTTTTGTCGCTGTTGGTTGGGCTTTTGAGTGGGGTTCATTTTTTTGTACTTTTATTGCGCGCATTGCTCCTTGCACTTGTGTGTGGTGGGCTCACATTTGTAGCAACAAAGGTTTTGCAAAAATATCTCCCAGAACTTTTTTTGCATGATTCCCCTACTATAGGACAGACAAGTGAACAGACGGTGGGCTCACATGTAAATATTGTCGTTGATGATGAGGTAGGCTCAACCGTTGACACCCTCGCTGATGACTTAGCTGAAGCAGCCTCATTACTAGACGGAGATAGTATATCTTCGTCTGCGCAAGGTACTCCTATCGAAACCTCATTTTCTGAAAACTCAGAACTTGGTTTTACACCACAACCTACTACTGACCTTGCAAATGATGGGACAACCTTGGATGCCTTGCCTGATCTAAAAGGTTTTGAAGATGTCACAGAGACGGTTGTCGGCGAAATTACATCTGATTTAGTTGATGCTGGAACCGAAGATATACGCAAAGAGGACACAGCAAACCTTGATGCTAGCAATGTAAACAACATGGCTCGTGCAATACACACTATATTGAAAAAGGAAACAACTTAGAGACTTATGGATACTTCAAAATTTGACCACATTCCAGAAGACGAACTATGGGTTACCTATAAAAAAACCCACTCCGCTGAAATACGCGAATACTTTATTGTGAAATATGCCCCACTGACGAAGTATGTTGCAGGGAAGATTTCTAGCTGTTTACCCAGTCATGTGGAATTTGAAGATATAGTTGGATATGGAGTTTTTGGGCTTTTAGATGCTATTGATAAATACGACCCACATAAGGGCGTGCAATTTAATACATACGCCGTCAACCGTATTCGAGGAGCTATATATGACGAGCTACGCTCTATCGACTGGGTGCCTCGCTCCATTAGACAAAAAACCAGACTGGTAGAAGAATCCATATCTTCTCTGGAATCTAAACTTGGTCGCTCCGCTACAAACGAGGAAATTGCATCAAGTATGGGTATGACCATTAGCGACTATGACGACCTCCTTTTAAAAATATCCAATTCAAGTATCATTTCCCTCACTTCTGCTCGTTTTTCGAATGATGCAACAGGTGAATCAGGCTCAATAGGGGATTCCATTGAAGCACCTACTGCTTATAATCCTGATGTAATCATTGAGCGCGAAGAAGTAAAAAAGATTGTCATAGAAGCCATAAACGAATTACCTGATAGAGAAAAAAAAGTATTGATTATGTACTATTATGAAGATATGACCCTCAAAGAAATAGGGCAAGTCCTTAATGTTACAGAGTCACGCGTTTCACAAATACATACAAGCGCTAACTTAAAGCTAAAAATTAAGTTGAGCAATGTAACAAAAGGCATTATGTAAGGGGTTTTGTGTGGTACGACTTGACAAAATTCAGCAAAAACTCCATGAACTATACGAAGAAGATGCTAATCGCTTTTTTGTAGAAGCCTCTGGGGCAAGCCTTGAAGAAGCAATTAGTTCAGCAGCGATTCAACTTGGTGTCAAGCCACAATTTGTCGACTACGAAATTGTTGAGCGAGGTAAGTCAGGTTTTTTTACGATAAACCCGCGCGACTGGAAAATTATCGGTTACAAAACTAAAAATGCCGATTTAATTATTGCTAGTCAAGAAACAGGTGAGCAAATCCTTTCCGAAGCCGTTGAAGCATCAAAAAACAATACTGTCGATGGACAAGCCTTTATTTGTTGTCTGGAAACAGGTATATACCTAAAGGTTGTTGCTCCAGAAGGCAATGGGCGCAAAATCAAAATTGACGATGTAATTGAAAAGTTTAAAGTGCGTAGTCTGCCACTTCCACCTGAAACTGTTTTATTACCTATCATAAAGGAAGCCAATAGTGAATATCATCGTGTCGCAAAATACATGCGAGTAGCGGCAAATGATGCGACAATCACTGTAAATATAAGCGATGATGAAATGAGTGCGTACCTCTATGTGTTGCCACCAGGACCAGGAGGAACAGATGTCACTGTTGAGAAAATAGAATTTTTCCTAAAAAACAACCGCGTTGTCTATGGCTTTGACGAACAACGAGCAAAAGACTTTCAAGATATGCCAATATATAAGACCGAATACTTAATTGCGAGTGGCAAAAAAGCCCAAAACGGCAATGATGCGTATATGAAATATAACTTTGAAGTTGACCGCACCCGAATACGACTCCAAGAAAGCCAATCTGGACAAATAGACTTTAAAGAACTTAACTTAATACAAAATGTTGTAGCAGGACAACCAATCGCACAAAAAATCCCTGCCGAGCGTGGCGTTCCTGGCACTTCAGTAACAGGGCGCTATATTGAAGCGTCAAACGGCAAGGATATTTCGATTCCACTTGGCAAAAATACGCGCCTTGCAGATGATGGACTCACCGTGCTTGCAGAAATAAACGGGCATGTAATGATAAACAAGGGAAAGATTATCGTTGATCCTGTGTTCATCGTAGAAGGTAATGTATCACTCAAAACAGGCAATATTGAGTTTTTGGGGAGCGTGTTTATTACTGGAAATGTAGATGATACTTTTTCGGTTAAAGCATCCGGGAATATTGAAGTAAAAGGGACTGTGGGCAAGTGCGACCTCGATGCCGAAGGTGATATTATTATTAGTCAGGGTGTTATTGGTAAGGAAGGTGGCACAATACGCACATCTAAATCAATATGGGCAAAATTTATACAAAATGAAAAGTTGGTTGACGCTGGAGAAAATGTTGTAGTATCAGACGGTATTTTAAATTCGGTTGTTATGGCAAAACAAAAAATTGTCTGTAATGGAAAGCGTGCCGACATTATTGGCGGCGTTTTGAGTGCTTCTGAAATGATAGTTGCACGAAATATAGGAAGCCCAACGGCAGGCAATGACACCGTGCTAAATGTAGGCTTTGACCCAAAAACCAAAGACAGACTCACCTACCTTTTAAACTTTGTCGAAAACAACCAAAAAATGCTTAATGAAATAAACTTGAATCTCAAGGTTCTTGAAGAACAAAAAAAGCGCCGTGGTGGCTTACAAGGGGAAAAAGAAGAAGCGTATGAAAAGTACCAAACAACAAAATACACGCTTGAAACTGAAATTGCAGAATCTCAAACAGAAATTGAAAGTCTAAAAGAATACTTAAACACAATAAAAACAGAAGGAAAAGTTTCGGCTTCTGGAAATGTGTTTGCAGGGGTTACTATTAACATTAAAGATTTTACCGAAGTTGTGCGCGTTGACTGTAAAGCAACAACTTTTTATCTCGATAAGGGGCTTGTTCGATATGGAAAATACGAAAAAATAGCTCCAATAGGAGGACCGAGTGGCTATTCAACCAATTGATTTACAGACATTATATACGCAAATGGATAAGGTTGGTAAAAACCTCGCTTCAGAGCAAAAGGCAAAAGAAGTAACAAGTGTAGAACAAGCCGAGCGCTTTAATAGAGAAATGCAGATAAAGGAAACAATAGTTCAAGAGTCAAATGAGCAAAACAAAATTGATGTGCAAAAAGATGGTGGGCGTCAACAATTCCAGTCAAATATGAAAGATACAAAAAAGGACCAAACCGAGCAACAGACAAAAGAACAAGAATATTTTCGTGACCCTGCATTAGGAAGGACAATAGATTTTTCAGGATGACAATGTTTGCTAGTTTTTTACTTATTTTAAACTTAGTACTAATGCTTTTATGTTTTATAGTTATTAGGAAAAACTTTTCACAAAACAAATATACTGAAAACATGAAACAAGAAGTTGAGCAAATGATCGCCGACATCCAATTCCGGACTGAAGCATGCGTAACTGTTTTAGAAGACAAAATTGACACTGCAAATAAAGCGGTTAAAGCAGCAGAAAATAGGCTCGAACTGATTAACAAGGAATTGGCAAAAAAAGAAAGCGAAGTTGTCGTTATTGACAAGTTAATGACACAAAATTCTAAAAAAGTAAAAAAGGATAAAGAAAAAAAAGAGGAAACTATTAAGATTTATTCGGATAACCCATTAGCATATCGCTCATTGTTCAATGACCAAGTATTGCAAATGCACAAAGAAGGAATTTCTTCAAGCGAGATTTCAAAAATGACAGGCATCCCAATGGGTGAAGTCGATTTGATTATATCGCTCAATGCAAATAAAACGAACGAAAACGAAACGAGCAACATATTTTAGATTTATTCTCATCTGTCAACCCACTTGTCATTACAAAAAAGATATTGTATACTTATAGATATGGCAATTTCTTTTTATTCACTTGGAGCGGCACAAGAAGTGACTGGCTCAAAACATATTTTGGAGGTTGATGGACGCTCTTATTTGATTGACTGTGGGGCCTTTCAGGGCTCTCGTGCTGAAGCTGATAAAAAAAACAGAGATTTCAATGTTCCCATCAATTCGCTTGAAGCAGTTGTATTAACGCATGGGCATTATGACCACTGTGGCTTGTTGCCCCTTTTATATAAACATGGATATAGGGGGAATATTTATGCTACCCCTGCGACACGCGATTTGACAAACCTCATTCTTATGGATTCGGCTCATATACAGATTCGTGACCGAGAATATCTTTCTAAACAAGCGGCAAAACGCAATGAAAGTTTTACTTGGGAGCCACTCTTTGATGAAAGCGATGTAGTGGAAACGATTAACCAGATAATTACTATTTCATATCACCGTAGCGTTTTTATCGGACCTGATGTACAACTTGAATTTTTTGATGCAGGGCATATTTTAGGTTCCGCTATTGCCTTGATTACTGCTAAGGATAGTCAGGGTAAAACGGTGCGCATTGCTTTTACGGGCGACTTAGGTCGTAATGATAAGGCTATTATAAGCGACCCAGAGAATATTCCTGATGTCGATTATATTGTACTGGAAAGCACATACGGCGACCGTTTACATGAAAGTCAAGATAATGCGCTTGAAATGCTCGCTGAAGCAACCAACCACATCGTTAAAACACGCGGGCGCATTATTATTCCTGCTTTTGCTGTTGAGCGAACTCAGGAAATTGTGTACCATTTCCATCAGTTGCTTGATGCGCGAAAAATTCCTGAATTACCTATTTTTGTTGACTCGCCTATGGCAGTGAATGCAACAAGTATTTTCCAAATTCACCCAGAATGTTACGATACAGCAACTCATGAAGCATTTATAAAGCATCATAAAAACCCATTTGGGTTTAATGCTTTAAAGTTTATCACAAGTGTGGAAGAATCGAAAAAGTTAAACAAACTAGACGGACCTCTTATTATTATCAGTGCAGATGGTATGTGTGAATTTGGACGCATAACCCACCATTTAGCAAATAACATTGAGCGAAACTCGACTGTTATTATGCTTGTGGGCTTTATGGCAGCAAACACGCTCGGCAGACGCTTGCAAAACCGTGAAAAACAAGTTAAAATATTTGGTGATGTGTTCAATGTGAATGCTGAAATTCTTCAGATTAACGCCTTTAGTGCTCATGCCGATTATCAGGAAATGACACGGTGGCTCGATAAAAATGATACACCGTCACTAAAAAGAATATTTTTAGTACACGGGGAACAAAACGCACAAAAGGCTTTTACAACGCACTTAAATGAACATGGCTACAAGGATGTTAGTGTTGTAAAATATAGCGACATGTTTGAATTATAGGGAGCGCAAGCGGAAACCGTTTACTCAATTTTTTCGGCTACCATGTAATCGTATAAGTCACCGGTATATTCCGTGCGGTTTGCGCGTAAAATGCTCAAATTACCATCGGCTCGCTTTTTGAAAAATTCGGACGATAGTACAGAATTTTCAAAGTAGAGGATAATAATATGCTCCTTCGTTTCAAGCCATTTGCCCCGAAAAATACTTGGGTTTTCGGATGTGCCTTTGAAAATAAGCAAGCGAGCCGTTTTATCTTGGAAAAACTGTACCGTGTAGATGACTTCCTGCCCGGATGTCATAGAACTCGGTAAAAAACTGGCTATATAGGTGCCTTCAATGCGGTCTCTGTTTGTGTTTTCGGGTGGCTGGCTCGTTTCTATAAATGGTTCAGGTACCCGTTCAATAGGTTGCACTACAGGGGATGGGGTTTTGCATGCTCCCAGCAACATAATGACAACAAGAGCCATACTAATGTGTATCTTTCGCATAATTACAGTATACTTAAAGTGGAGTTTAAAAAAAGTAGTTAGGTTGACAAAATGATATGGAACCTGTAGCAACATCCGCCACAAACGAAGTATATATATTCACGGTCAGAGCATTTACAAAGAGAAAATTTTTTACTCGTGACTTGAACATTTATAGATTTTTTTGTATAAAATCTTATGAACTTAGAAGCCTTTATCTTGGGATGTGGCGGTATGATGCCCTTACCCAATCGGCATTTAACTTCGGTCTTGCTAAGACGCGAAGGCGAACTTTTTTTGTTTGATGCTGGGGAAGGAACACAGGTTGCTTTGCGTAAATTAAACTTAAAGTGGAAAAAAATTACGGCTATTTTTATTAGTCATACGCATGCAGACCATATCACCGGGTTGCCGGGTATTTTGATGTTGTCATCGCAGGTCGACCGTGATGAACCTTTGTATATTTTCGGGCCGCCTAAGGTAAGAGCATTTATTGAATCGTGCCGACAAATTTTGGATATGTATATAAACTATGAAATTGTGGTGCATGATATTGTAGAAGAAGAAGAAATTTTTTCTAGACAGGATTTTCGTATTCGGTGTTTTAAGCTGGAACATACAAAGCCTTGTTTTGGATATACCCTAGAAGAAAAACCTCGTCCGGGCAAGTTCAGTCCGGATTTGGCTAAAAAGTATAATGTGCCGATGGGCCCACTATGGGCTAAGCTACAGACAGGAGAAGATGTAAAAAATGATGCTGGTACACTTGTAAAATCATCCGATGTTGTAGGACCCTTGCGTAAGGGGCGGAAATTTAGCTATGTAACTGATACACTTTACCTAGACTCCATTGCTGGTGAGGTAAAGGATTCGGATTTATTTGTCTGTGAAGCAATGTTTGCAAAGGGCTTAGAAGCAGATGCAAAAGAAAAAAAACACATGACTTGTACGCAGGCCGCTACTATCGCTCGTGACGCAAAGGTAAAAAAAATGGCTTTAATACACTATAGCCCGCGTTACACAAAGGCAGACTTACACCAAAACCTTGCAGATGCACAAATGGTTTTTCCGCATACGATTTTAAGTAAGGACGGTTTGGTTTTGCCGATAGAATACGAGGAAACATAAAAAACACACTTTTCACTACAAGCACCGGATTAATCTTATACACACCGTATATCACTCTTAAAACGATGTATCCCATCGGTGCATAAAACAAAAAAGTAGGGTTAAACACAGCACTGAAATAGGCGTGCTGTGTTTAACCGTATGTGCAACCCACTGCGACAAGTCCCAAAACTGATGTTTTGCTCCTTGTCGCAGTGATAAGTACATATTACAGGAGTTTTAAGCGTGCATACAGAGATAAAAAGCATTGGAAATACATATCCAAATGCTCATTCTAATGCTTCTAAGCCTATATTGGATGTTGTATGAAAACTACGAGCAGAGTAATCTCCTTGTGAGTCGCTCGTCGTAGCGTTTCCATACACATGGTCTTCAAAATCCGTTAGATGAGATGCTAAAAGGATTTTGAGCAGTCAGTTTGTATGGTAGTCGAGAGCTATACAAACCTATTTTATGAGGTGAATATGCAAGAATTAATTGAACATCAAAAAAAGGCTTTGCTTATTTTTACGCATGCACAAGCAAACAACACAAATACTGAAACGCAGGTATATGATACACTGGCTTGTCAGGAACTAGAACGCTTAGTCGAAAATATCGGGCTAAAAATTGAAGGCACGCACTCATTTCGGCTTGCAAAACCCAATGCGTCAACATTTTTAGGCAAGGGGCAAGTAGAAGACCTATACACGCTGTGCAAGGAAAAACAAATAGATATTGTTGTTTTTAATGCTCATATCGGCCCACGCATTCAGCGAAACTTAGAAGACAGGCTCGCTTGTTGCGTGATTGACCGTGAAGAAGTAATTATACAAATATTTGCAGATAGGGCACAAACAGCCGAAGCAAAGATACAGGCGGAACTAGCGTCCTTGCGGTACTCACTCCCACGCCTCAACCGAAAATGGACACAACTTTCGCAACAGCGAGGTGGGGCCTTCCATTCAAGGGGTGCAGGGGAAACCAAGTTAGAACTAAGCAGGCGTGTTGCTAAGACAAAAATTGCACAGCTAAACGAAAAACTCACCCAAGTGGAAAAATTGCGCACAACCCAGCGCAAGCGTCGCCTGAACACAGCCATTCCTATTGGCTCAATCATCGGGTATACAAACAGTGGCAAATCATCGCTCCTACAACTTCTTTCTAAGCAAGAAACAAGCGTTCAAGATAAACTTTTTGCGACACTTGACGCTCAAACAAAAAAGGTATATCTTGCGCCTGGAAAGTATACACTTTTAACTGATACGGTAGGCTTTGTTGATAATTTGCCGCATGACCTTATTGATGCGTTTAAGTCTACCCTTGAAGAAACATATTATAGCGATTTTTTGATTATAGTATGTGATGCTTCTACACCTGCTATAGACAAATACCTTGATGTAACATTGAGCGTTTTGAAAGACCTTCGTTGCGATGAAAAAAAACAAATACTTTTTATCAATAAAATGGATTCTGTATACAGCAAGGAAAAGGTGGACAAGATAAAGGCAAGATTTCCGATAGTTGTTGAAGGGTCTGTTTTAAAAAAGGCAGGTATCGAAACACTCATGGAAAAAATCCAAGAAGTAACTGGAATACGCTAAAGCTTAAATCGCTCGCGTTTACTAAAAAAATAAAGCACTCTTCGATAGAGTGCTTTATTTTTGTGACTTCTGGGCACTTCTAAAAACTCAAAATTTAAAAAGTTTTTATGAAGTGCGCCGAGTATTGGAGCCTTGAAATTACAAGGCTCCAATACTCGCATTTTCAAAGACACCTCTAAAAACTGTGACAGGGCAGCGAAGCATCTCGATGCGTTTTTAGAGGTTCCCTTATTTATTTGCCAAGTCGTTGTGCTCTTTCACGCAACATTTTTGCAACACCAGTTCTGCCTTTGTTTTCATACTGGACAGCAATGCGTTCAAACAAAAGTTTTGCAGCAACTACATGTGTTGGTGAAGCCATAAACTGATCGAAATCTGGAACACGGATAACAGTACCTGGTTCGATAACATCTGGGTCAGAAATATTTATCTTAAGGTTGTCAACATCTAACGACATTGTTGAATCGGCACTATAAGCAATGATAATAGGGAAAAAATAAGCCTTATCCTTGCTTCCATAGAATCTTTCAGCAATTTGTGATAATGTGTCACCTTCTTTTACTGTATATTCTGTAAATTTAACAGTTATTTCTGTTGCCTCTACAGTGGTGCCGGTATCATCACTGACCTCTTCAACTTGTACAGTTGGTTCTGGTTCTGGTTGCGGTTTTGGTTTTGATTCACAAGATGTGATAAACAAAACACTTATAAATGTCAAAACTGCAATTTTAAAAATGTTTTTCATGGTATTCCTCCGTCGGAAAAAATATGCTTAGATTGTACGAAAATATAAAAAAAAAATCAATAGCATAAAAAGCATAAAAACGATAAAATGCTAAGAATTATAAAAAAAAATCGTGATTTTTTTTAAAAAAAGAGTATATTTATAAGTGAGAGAAATATATGAGAGCTATTGATATTATTTTAAAAAAGAGGGGCTTTCGCACAACGGCACCACAAGCCCTTACAAAGGAAGAAATTGAGTTTTTCATTTCAGAGTATGTACAAGGTAATATACCAGAATACCAAGTATCGGCCCTGCTCATGGCGATTTACTTTAATGGAATGACACCCGTCGAAACAGCTATATTGACTGAAACGATGCTTAATTCAGGCGAGCGCTTCGATTTAAGTGAATTTAACTGCACCTGTGTGGATAAACATTCCACTGGTGGCGTTGGGGATAAAATTTCGATACCGCTCGCCCCTATTGTCGCTGCCTGTGGGGTCAAGGTCCCTATGATGAGTGGGCGCGCACTCGGTAGTACAGGCGGCACATTAGATAAGTTGGATTCCATTACCGGATACCGCTCCACATTGGAAGAAGCCGAATTTAAGGCATTTATAGCGAGCAACAACTATGCTATGACTGGGCAGACTGAAAAAGTCGTACCAGCAGACAAACTATTATATGCCTTGCGCGATGTTACCGGAACAGTGGAATCGGTACCGCTCATTACTTCAAGCATTTTATCCAAAAAAATTGCGGAAGGTTCAAATGCGCTCGTTTTTGATGTAAAATGTGGAAGTGGGGCATTTATGAAAACCGAAGAAGAAGCCCGAGAACTAGCCAAAAGTTTAGTAGCTACAGGAACCCAAATGGGCAAAAAAATAGTAGCCCTTATTACCGACATGTCCGAACCGCTCGGCGAAAAAGTCGGCAATTTTTTAGAAATAGAAGAAAGTATAAGCCTTTTAGAAGGGAAGGCACCAGAAGATGTGTATAAACTGACAATTACACTTGCGTCATGGATGCTTGTTTTAGGCGGAGCAGCAACTGATATAAAACAAGGAACAATACATGCCGAAAATGCCATTTCATCTGGAAAAGCGCTCGAATGCTTTTATAAAAATGTTGAGCAACAAGGCGGAAACCTACAAAAGCTTATGCAGGACCGAAATACTCGGCGCTCACCATACAAGGCTGAAATAAAGGCAGCGCAATCGGCATACATAGAACATATAGACGCTATGAAAGTAGGAACGGCAGGCATATATCTCGGAGTTGGGCGAAATAAAACGAGTGATGCAGTATGCGCTGAAGCTGGTGTTATTTTTTATAAAAAAAGTGGTGCCTTTGTTGAAAAAGGCGAAACCATTATGGAAGTGTATGGAAAAAGTACAAAAAGCCTTGAAGATGCAATGCCACTCTTAGAGAGCAGTATCCGTTATAGTACCCAAAAACCTAAGGCACGACAAATGATTCTAAAAGTGATATACACGGATGCAGATGGTTCTATCGTAGAAGAAAAAATATAGACCAGCGAGGTATACATGCAGTGGAAGAAAAAAAACATTGATAGTAATTTAGTTAAGTCTTTAATGCAAAAATTTGGTTGTGATGCCTTATCTGCTTCTATTCTCGCTCGTAGAAATCTAACTGAGGGAAAAGCAGCACTGTATAGCCTCGAAACAAATTCGCGGTACTTGTATAGCCCCTTTCTGTTCAAAAACATGGAAGATGCTGTCGATAGAATTTTGCATGCCAAAGATGAAGGCGAAAAAGTACTCATTTTTGGGGACCGAGATGTCGACGGAATTACGAGTACAACGGTTCTGTACGAGGCGCTTTCAAGTATCGGAATAGATGCCACTTGGAAAATACCCGTTGCCGATGAGCCCTATGGTCTTTCAATAAAAGCGATTGACGAATTTGCGCAAAACGATGGCACGCTGATTATAACAGTCGATTGCGGTATTTCAAACAAAGCCGAAATCGACTATGCCAATTCAAAAGGCATTGATGTTATAATCACCGACCACCATAAACCCCAAGAAACAATCCCAGATGCCTTTACCATTATAAACCCACAACTCGAAAACTCTGGCTACCCACTCCGAGAAATTTCTGGTTGTGCTGTCGCATGGAAATTAGTGCTGGCGCTCCGATTTGCCCAAACTGAATTATACAAAACATCAATTTGCCTTTTGAATGTACGCCCCATCACAGACGCATACACTATCGAAATACGCAAATTAGTAAACTTAGTAGAAGTAGCCCGTTTAACAGAGCATATTCAACCTGGCGCCCTCGACTTTTCTTCTACCAAGTTACCTACATTTTTAGCAGGCGAACAAATCTTTGTTTGGAACGAAGGGCAACAAAAAAAACTCCTTGAGCATATTTTTGGAAAAGGCATTGAATTTGCCTTTTGTGACTTACAACCGCTTGTCGAAAAAATGTTTCCACAACTGAAAGCATCAAGCCTGCTAAAACTGAAAGATTTTTCAACCATTGGCAAATACGATGAAACAAAAAATACAGAAATAGATGCTTTTTTTAATATTTTTATCACTTTTATTCAACAGGCAAACAAAACATTTTATACAAAAGAACTTGAAGAAATACAATTAGTTGCCCTGTCCACCATATCAGATTTAATGCCCTTGCACGATGAAAATCGAATGATTTTGAAACTGGGTATGGAGGCAATGAATAAAAAACTCCTCCCGGGCCTTGCCGATATTTTAGCACGACAAGGTGCTACAAGCCAAAAAGTGAGAACCCACGAAATAGGCTGGTTGCTTGCTCCTGTCTTAAACGCTTCAGGGCGTATGGGCAAGGCAGAACTCGCTGTAAAAATGCTCCTTGCCAAAAACATTGGCGAACGCACAGAACTTGTCGAACAGCTTTTTAAGATGAATGATGAACGAAAACACTTAGGCGAAACATGCTGGAATATCATCTTGGCGCCAAGTTACCAAAGTTTCGATGAATATAACCAAAGACTCGTCGTTGTTTCAAGCGACAAACTAAACAGAGGCATTTCTGGGATTTTGGCAAGTCGCTTGGTCAATTTATTTAATGTGCCTGCAATAGTCATGTGTGAAATGCCAGACAACACAGTCGTGGGGTCTTGTCGCTCGGTATGCGGTTTCCAAATACTAGACTTAATCGCTCCTCTGAAACGCTTTTTTATTGATTATGGGGGGCATAATTATGCTGCCGGGTTCACCATTCATAAGGACAACCTATTAGCATTTAAAAAAGCCCTAAAAGATGCGAGTGAATCTATTGAATTGAATACCCACGCTTCATCTATTTTAGAAATAGATGCCGAATTACCAAAACACTTTCTCACCCCTGATATTTTTAACTGTGTAGACTCGTTTGAACCTTTCGGCGAAGGTTTCCCTGAACTCATGTTTATGACAAAGGAACTCATTGTCGAAGATGCCGATATAGTTGGTAAGGGTGAAAAAAAGCACTTAAAACTAACCCTAAAATGCGGCGATACAAAATGGCCTGCAATGTTTTGGAATTCTGGCGATTTACTACAGAGCGTTAAGGCTAGTAAAAGCATAGATATGGTTTATAATATTAGCAGAAACTATTACGGTGGAAATATGTTTCCCCAGTTGATTGTGCAAGATTTAAAAATCAACTAGATGGCACGGAGACCACACAGCCATATAGATTTTAGTCCATTGTGCCGATAACTGAATGTGTTATACTATGAAAAACATGAAAAAAAAACTAATTGCTTTTTTTTATTTTTGTCTTATATGTTCTATTTCGGCACAAGTATACGATATACATACAGTAAACACTGTGGCTGCCAAAAACTGCTTGACTAAGGCTCAAGATGCTTTTTCCAGTGAACAATGGTCGACTGCCCTCGTATATGCTCAACTGGGAGCAGCATATAATGCAAATCTTGCCGACTTTCCATACTTAATAGCCAGATGCTACGAAAAGTTAGACTATTCTATCGCAAGCCAAATTATATATATTGAAACAGCATGTGCCGAGCATACTACTTGGGAATTTTATGACAGCAATGACGGAAAAGTCTTTTGTGCTTTACTCTATGCGCACACAAAAAGATACGAAGAAGCATTAGCAATTATAGACACTTTACAATTTCAGTCAAGCGATATTGACTATATACGGCTTTCTTGCTATTATGGACTTAACCAACAAACACAAGCCCTTGCCTTGTTAGACGAAGCACTTGACAAGTGGGCTTTTGATTTTAGGTTTCCGAAACTCTTTTTGCAGAATGAACGATATGCTACAAAAACTGCCACAATCCAACGCCTCGCCGAAAAATTCATTGCGCGCTCGTATGTATGGGAAACAAGCAACCCAGAAGTACTCGTACTACTAAGCCCATTTGAAACCGATATTGACGAAACAGTGCGGCGACTCAAGGTGTTTAGGCAAATGTATGCCCCATTTACAAAAACATACACTATCGAAGACTTGTTTGTGCGCTCTTACGCCCTTTTGCTTTCCCTAAACTATGGGCTCATTGGAGAAGAAACCGCTATTGATGAGTTTTTTAATATGACAGCACTCTTTTTATCGCCAGAAACACAAAAACAAACACGGGTAAAAGGGCTTTTTGGGAAACACCTTGAGGAACTCTGTCGACTCGTGCAAGACCCAAGTATGCGCGCACAGATAGCCCAAAACATAGTCACCTATAATAATTGTATTTTTGATGATGAAGGCGATGGTATTTTAAATACCGTCATCATGTATGACAACGGGCGCCCCACTAAAGCATTAATGGACACCAACCAAGATATGCAGCTTGATATTACTGTAGAATGTAATTTTGGTATTCCTTCACATATCACTTTACATAATAGCATGGTAGTTGAATATGATGAATATCCGAAAGTCAAAAATGTTTTAATAGCCAACGACTTGTATGTAATGCGTCCACAAGACCTCATTTTTAAGCCGATACTACTACAACCACTTATGTTAAACTTGTTTGATTTACAAGCGGCTTACTCAAACCTATATATTATAACTGAAAATAATGTACAACAATCCATAACACAAACTGAGCTATTGCAAGCCGCTGTGTATGTAGATGTATTACTTGCTCAATCCCCATTAACTATTGAGCGTGTCTTGCTTAACAGAGGAGTCGCTATTAGTTCTCAAACTATGTTAGGTGATACCATTATCGCTCGAACTCAATATACTAATGGACGCATTGCAAAAAAAACTTTAGACCGCGATGCCGATGGCTACTACGAAACGGAACAGCACTTTGAGCGTAACGGAAATATAGCACAGGTGATGGTTGACATAAACCGCAATAAAAAGTATGAATATAGGGAAACATATTCTAATACAGGTGTTATACAAAAGTATTGGGACGAAAATGAAGACGGAACTTGGGAAATTTTATATACGCAAACCGATAATACTATTTCGGTACAGTGGGTTCACCCGCTTACAAAAGAAATTGTTCATGTTAGTTTCAACGGAACACAACCAGTTTCGGTAACATACTTAGGGATGAGCGATACACTATACCCCAATGAAAAAAGTACTTTTTATTGGGTAGGAACACGCCCATATCCTACAACACAAGCGCAAAATATTGAGCAAGAAATCGAACAATACTTTAACCAAACCGTTGCAGAAGTTGTTTCTTATAGTGTAAATAAAAACGGATTTACCATTTTTGCGGTAAAATCTGGAGGAGTTATCTTTGCCCAGATTATTGAATAAAGTACTCACACTCTGTATTGCGTCAGTTTTGTTTTATGTTTCTTGTGCTTCAACACGAAATAGGCAAACGCTCATTGACTATAACAATGAAACGAGTGTAAAATACGAAATTTCTGTTGCCGAACAAAGCCTTGAAAATGCGCCCCTAAAGGCTTTTGCTAAAGCGCTGGTTTTAAGGGAAAATACAACAGGATTTCCGGAAGTTGACACGCTTTACTTAAAAGCAGTCCAAGCTTGTAACAAAAGTTTTGGAGAAGCCACAACCGCACAACGCTGGGACGAAGCGATTCGATACTTTTTATCTTTAACACATGCAGGCGAACTCGTCAGTGGCTGGACCCTTGAGCGCTTAAAGATGCAGCAGCAACTTTTTTGGCAACGCGAAGGCAATGAAGTCTTGGTACAGGCTACGACCATACAAAACAACCGCTCCCTTACAACTTCCCTTTCCAATACCGTCATTGAAAATGCCTTACAAGGAACCGTAACTGTTTTAGTTGACCGTGGCATGACTATCAAAAATGGGGTTGCCTATTCCGACAGACTAATAGGCTCTGCCTTTTTTATCGACAAACGAGGCTACCTGCTTACCAATTACCATGTAATACAAAGTAATGTCGACCCGAAATACGAAGGATATTCACGAGTATACATTCGCACACCCGATAATACTTCTGTAAAAATTCCAGCAAAGGTTATCGGTTGGGATGCCGTTTTGGATATTGCTCTTTTGAAAACGGAACTAGAACCAGAATTTGTATTTAAGTTTGGTTCTACAAAGGACATTAAACTAGGGAGCAGAGTGTATGCCATTGGTTCACCAGCAGGGCTCGAGCGCACTATCACTTCAGGAATAGTTTCAGCTAAAAACCGAAAACTGCTCTCTGTAGGAAGCGTTCTCCAAATTGATGCTGCCATTAACCACGGAAATTCTGGAGGCCCGCTCATTGACGAGCACGGTAATGTTCAAGCGATTGTATTTGCAGGACTAGAGCAAAATGAAGGTTTGAACTTTGCGATTCCTGTGGAATTGGTAGTGGCAACATTACCTGCTCTTTTTGCTGGGGGCGAAGTTTCGCATGCCTGGTTCGGTAACTTTGGGCATACCATTTTACCACAAGATCAACTCCAAGTGTCGCATGGTGTTGTTGTTGACTATATTTTACCATTTGGGCCTTCTAGTTTTAGCACAATGAAAGAAGGGGATATAATCACTAAAATAAATGGCATAGAAATAAAATCCATTGAAGACATTCAAGATATGCTTTTTAACTTGAGTGTTGGGACTATTGTCAAGGTCGAAGGGCTTTCCATCGAAAAACAGGGGCTCATTGAGTTACAAGAAAAAACATATCAACCAAAGCGTTGGTTTGTACAACTAGACGGACGCCCAGAACTACCTGGAAAATCAGCCTATGATGTGGATGTCGTGTCGAATGTCATGCTACCCTTGACAGGTATGAAACTTGAACTTATTTCAGGAAAATCATTCCGAATTACTGACATTTTACGCGGTAGTAGTGCTGACGAACTCGGATTTGCCAAAAATGACTATGTAGAATTAAAAACGGCCAAAATTGACAAGGAAACTAATATTTTTCACATTCAAATGTACGCAAAAAGACGAAAATCAGGGTACCTAGACGGTTTTTTGGGTCTATATGCTTATCTTGATGACCCAGGCTACTTTTAAATGCAAAACCTGATAACTTGACAATGCAGTTTCTATACTTTTTACCAACACAAAATGACAAATACATTTAGGGCACCTCTAAAAACTGTCTACCTGCCGCCTATCCATCGCTTGCCTGTCATGACTGCCGCAGGCTATAAGCAGGGCGGACAGGCCGGAAGTTTTAGAGATTCCTTTTAGTATACTCTGTTTTATTGTCAAGGTAATTTGCAGACAAAGTGCTTTAGTAAAAATCGTAAAGGAAAGTAGACATTAGTACTAAAAAAAATATAATACTTAGGAGAAAGATACTTGGAGGAATTATGAAAAAAATACTAGTACTCGTACTTTGTGTATATATCCTTTTTGGCTGCAAATCGACACCAAAAAACGAAGCGCAAGTTGAAGTTGGCGTTACTAATACGAGCGACACCACCAATGTAGCAAGTACCGATACCGATATAGCTATCAGCAATATTACATTTGGAGACATTTCTTGGATTGCTGAACAAATTTCCCCTAGTTTTTGGCCGAGCGAGTTAAAGAATGACAGCACTCTGTTTGTGACATTTCACATGCCTGTTTCGCAAGATATTCCTCTTAGCACGGTTAAAACAATTTTTATTTCATCCCCTAAGGATATGTGGCTTCTTGAAAAACAAGATATTAACCATATACTTGAAATGGATAGCAAAGATAAAAAATTAGTACTCAAACGGCTTCAGTGTGCAAATGGAAAAATTCCACTTGGCGAATGGACCATTGAAGTTACATTTACTGATGACACTGTCGTTTCAAAAAATGTAACAATCAATGGCATGCAAAATGAAAGTAGCACTGAAACAAATACCAGTAGCCAAAACAATGATAAAAAAGAAATACAGTACCTTACACCAGTAGCTTCTGGAAAAAATACCGTTGCTTGTCTTACTATCCCTGTGATAAAGTCCGTTACGAGGGATGCTGAAACACTTGAAATCCACTTTTCAGTAAATGACAAACGCATAAAAAATGGATATTTTTGGTTTGATGTTCCCGGTGAAAAATACTATCGCGATTCCGGCTCAATGATTGATGCTTCAGGAACTCCTGTCAATGGTTGTAGAAATTTTAGCACTGATGGAAAAGACTGCACATACATTTTACGCAAAGATGCAGAAAATTCAAGTTGGTTTTCTAAAATTGTTGCAGCCTATTTTGTTGTGGCTGATGTAAATCGTGTACAATCCCCATGGGAAGAGCGAATACGCAGCGTTAGCGAAAAAGCCGAAATCAAATAGATTAAACACTCATACCTGCGTATATCTGTATAGCGGGTATGGGAGATTCCCATACGAGTATGTCTACAGTAAAAGTTTTAGCTATAGGAGATGTGTGTGCTGATATAGGACTTTTAGCCCTAAAAAAAATGGTTCCACATATCATCGAAACCCACAAAGTCGATTTTGTCATCGCAAACTGTGAAAACGCATTGAACGGCGAGGGTTTAGACGCTCCCCTTGCAAGCCTTGTTTTAAAAACAGGGGTTGATGTTATAACTGGAGGCAATCACTCGCTGCAAGATTTTTCGTTACGAAAAACTTTTCTGGAAGATGAACGAATTTTACGCCCAGCAAATATAAGCAATGTCGGCGGTGCAGGGAGCGTTGTTGTCAACAAGGTCGGACATACATTTTTTGTCATAAACTTACTCGGTAGAGAACACTTGCGTCCTGTAGACTCCCCCTTTGCCTGTGTAGATTCACTATTATCCGCTCACGATAATTGCATTACCATTATTGATTTTCACGCAGAGTTGGCAGAAGAAAAGGAAGCATTTGGGGCGTATGTAGATGGTAGAGTATCGCTTGTGTATGGAACTCATACGCATGTACAAACCGCTGATGAAAAAATTTTACCGCACGGCACTGGCTACATTACTGATATAGGTTTTGTCGGCGCAAAAAATTCAGTTATAGGCTCTCGCAAAGAATACGCAATCGAAAAACAACGATTTGGGTTTTCAAAAAAAGCTCGTTGGCTTGCACATGGCATGGCTTTATTCTCCGGAATCATTGCTACCATAGATTACCGAAACAAAAAAACAATTTCGCTCATGCGTATACTTGACACAGTTGAAGTATAAAACAGATAGGTTGACAAAATGGATATATTGGAACACAACATGAATGATACTATTATTTGTGGAATACTGAATGTTACTCCAGACTCTTTTTCGGATGGTGGATGCTGGAATACCACTGAAAAGGCGGTAGCTCATGCGTTAAAACTTATAGAAGACGGAGCCAAAATGCTTGATATTGGGGGCGAATCAACTCGACCTGGGGCAAAACCCGTATCGGCAAGTGAAGAAATAAAACGAATAATCCCTGTCATCGAAGCTATTAAAAAAAAGACTAATATACCTCTTTCTGTAGACACATGGAAATCCGATGTGGCACTTGCTGCTCTTCACGCTGGTGCCGACATAATAAATGATATAACGGGTTTTGCTGGTGACAAAAAAATGCCCGAAGTTATCGCAAACACAAAGTGTCAAGTTATCATCATGGCAAATGCTGTTGTGTTTCGTCAAGATGAGCATAGTAGCAAAAACTTTTTTTTACCAAAATGCGAAGACTATTCACATTTTTTTAATGAAGAAGAACGCTTACACCTGTGTAAACTTGACATAGTGCAGGCACTCATTCAATACCTCAAACGGTCAATAGACATCGCTAAAAACGCTGGCATTGATATGCACAATATCTCCATAGACCCTGGTTTTGGGTTCGGGTTGACAACGCAAGAAAATATAAAACTATTTAAAGAAATCTCTTGCTTTCAAACATTTCACTTACCACTTTTTGTCGGTATTTCAAGAAAGCGCTTTGTAGCGGAAATACTGCAAAATGCGGGCTTTGAAACTGCTCCACATACCGTTGATGGTTTTAAAAACAGAGATTATGCTTCTGCGTTTTTAGGGGCAAAACTTGCTACAAATGGCGTGCAAATATTACGGGTACATTCCCCATACGAGCAACGCTTTGCCTTGACTTTAGAAACATGCATGCACTAAAATACGGTAACAAATAAACATAAGAGGAACTTTCTATGAAAACGCCTATAAAAAAAACTTTAATATGCTTATTTGGCATATCACTTGCTTTTTTATTTTTAAGTATTGGTTTGCTTGACAAAAAAACTGTACAGATGTACCAAAACCATGAAAAACAAGACAGCGATGATGATACATTCAATACCGAACTTGACAAAACGAAAGAGTATACACACCGTGCTTCAGCGATAGCAACTAACTTGACACTTGAAGAAAAGGTTGCCCAACTTTTAATGGTCGCTGTTTCTGGTAACAGTGAAATTTCGCCATATTCGGTAAAAGCTTTTAAGTATGTGCCAGGTGCTATTATCTTGTATAAATTTAATTTTACAGATAAGCCTGAAACCGTGCACCAGTTTATTTCCTCGTGTAACACCGCAATCGTGGCTAAAGCGAGAACTTCAGCTCAAGCAATACCACCTTTTTTTGCTACTGACAACGAAGGGGGCGTTGTTTTTAGGACAGCAAGCGTAACATCTCCGCTCCCGTCAGCAAGCACTGTTGCAAAAAAAGGAACGCCTCATATCGCTCATGAGCTATATAGTGCGCAAGCAGAGCAAATGGCAGAATTAGGCCTTTCTATGAATTTGGCTCCCGTTTGTGAAGTTGGAAACCCTGACACTTCAGTATTAAAAACGCGCCTTTTTGCCAATGATAGTTCTAAAGTGTCAGATTTTGCATACGAATGTATTTCTGCGATGCAAAAAACAGGAATTGCTTGTGTACTAAAACATTTTCCTGGTAGTGGCAATAGCGATACACACTACGGTGCGTCAAGTATTGATCTTGATTATAAACTTTTTTGCGATTCCTGTGAAGTTTTTAGAAAACCACTATCTCAATCGCTTGCTGTTATGGCTTCCCATGTAATAGTACCTTGCCTTGACACAGTCCCATTTTGTATTTCGCATAAGGGGATTAGCTTTTTGCGCAATCATTTTAACTATTCTGGTATTGTAATGAGCGATGACATTATTATGAAAGCACTTGAACCATATTGTAAAAACTATGTTGACCTCGCCTGTCAAGCGATTAGCGCAGGCTGTGATTTAATTTTGTATTCTGCAAGCGATTTTACAAACCTTATACAAGGTATAGCCGATCGTGCTAGACAAGATTCTCGCCTGTCTGAAAGAATAGATGAAGCCGTGCACACTATATTGATTACAAAATTAAAAATCGGGCTTTTAGCAGATGAAAATGCCACTGTAAAAAACAGTGAATTTGTCAAGTCTCATTTTATTGACGCATATAATCAAGGACTTTCAGTTTATGAAATCTTCAAAGAATAAAAAATTAAAAGGGCAAGATGGTTTTGAACAGTATTATTCTACACTCTTTGGACCACGCTGGATTTCGTTAAAGACTGCGCTCTTACAACCTATAAACCATTTTACATTGCACGAAAACCTTAAAGCCCCATATTTTTTAGATAAGGCGAGTTTCTATGCCGCAACGAGTTTGCCTTTTTTGGAAGATGGAATATGTCTTGACATGTGTGCAGCACCTGGTGGAAAAACACTTGTCTTAATCAGTAAACAATTAGGGGAAAAAGCACAACTACAAGCGAATGAACTGTCGCTACAACGCTCTAATAGACTAAAAGCGGTACTTAATGAGCATCTTTTTAAAACCGATTACGAGCGTGTTACCGTATCTCATTTTGACGGCGCAAAAATGGCACAAGGAGTACGAGAAAAATACGATAGAATTTTACTTGATGCACCTTGTTCATCTGAACGCCATGTATTACAATCACAAAAGCATTTAAGCGAATGGTCTGAATCGCGAGTAAAAAATCTAAGCATACGGCAATGGGCGCTTTTGTCATCGGCATTTTTACTATTAAAACCCTTAGGGTATTTGCTGTATTCTACATGCGCTTTATCCGAACTTGAAAACGACTTTGTTGTAGAAAAACTTACTAAAAAATACAAAAATGCCCTTATAAAACCTCTCGAGCCAGTTGAGCAAGCCGAACCAACAAAACACGGACTTATTTTTTTACCTGATACTTCGCATTATGGACCACTTTATTTTTCGCTTATTCAAAAAATAGCAACAGCATCCGATGAGGGCTTTAGGAAATGTTAGCAAAATAACGGCACTCTTTGGTATCAGTGGCTACTATTTTTAGTAGCCACATAGGGTATGCCTCAAGTATTTAAAAAAAAGAAATACTTGACAATTTTATAAATCTATTGTACACTTTATATATATTTTTTTAAGGAGATTATATGGCAGGAAAGTTTGAATACTACAAAGACAAACAGGGACGATTTCGTTTTCGCTTAAAGGCAGGTAATGGTGAGATTATCGCAACAGGCGAAGCCTACGAAAGCAAATCTGGATGCTTAAACGGAATTGAATCGGTGCGTAAAAATGCCGCAGATGCCGAAATTGTCGAAGTACAAAAATAGTAAACACGCGTTTTTAAGCTGTCGGTGTCGTCTGGCAGCTTTCTTGCTTTAAGAATGTGACAATCGTACGCCCAAACGCTCGTTTGTCAAGTTGCGTGAGTGAATGAGGGGGGCAGAGTACTACTTCAGCGGCATGTTGAACGAGAATGATACTCCCCTCTTTTACCGTTTTTGAATGGCTTATTTTTTCCAAAAGCATATCATAGTAAGCATACCGATATGGTGGGTCGATATTTATAATATCATAACTCGTTTTGTTCCGTAAAATAAAGAGTTCCGCTGAAATAAATTTACAGTCTATTTTTTTATCAGCTAAACTGATGTTTTTTAGGATGGTCGGTATCTTTTTTTTGTCATTTTCTACAAGACATATCGGATATGCCCCTCGCGAAAAGGCTTCAAGAGCACATGTTGCCGAGCCTGAAAACAAATCCAAAAAGGACTGCCCTGTCAAGTCACCTAATATAGCAAAAACTGACTCACGCAATTTATCCATACTTGGGCGTATTTCGCCGGGCGGCAATTCTGTCCGCCTGTTTGTGAGTGTGCCACCGGTAATTCTCAGAATAACCTCGTTTAATTATTGGGAACCAAAGTTTCGTTTTGGAAGTTCAAAAGTTCATTCAATTCCATTTCAGAAACTATCGTAGTAATTTCAGCATCGGTATTTGTGTTATGAATCTTTTTTGTAATAGCAATTTTTATCTCTTCGCTCGCACGCTTTAGTTCAAAAATCTTTCTGTCATTCGTTTCCAAACTAGAGATAAGTTCTAAAAACCTCATATTACAAAGATACAGGCACTTCATTGAATCAATATAATCATGTAAGTGCTCTTGGTTATGCAACTTTTCAAATAAGTCTTCTATAGCGAAAAAACAAAACTGAATATCATCTTGCAGTTTTTTATAAAATAGTTGTTCGCATAAATCAAGTTGAATACTTTGCGAAATAACACCTAACATTCGCGATAAAACAAAAATATTATCAGTAAAAACAATATTATGAAGCATACTTACCCTTAGTATATACCTTGTCGGCTATTTTTTATTTTTCTTTAGGGAACCTGCAAAAAGTCACCTGGCTCTCCCGTCTACCTGCTTACAATAGATACAAGCATAAGTAATAAACTAGTCCTGTGCCATTGTGAGCCACTGCTTGCTTGATAAGTTTAGGGCAAGCGACTTGTTTCAAGGGAAGCAATCTCGCCTGATTTCTAATCTGTAACCGACAGATTGCTCTAGGCACTCCTGCCTGACTTGCCTGCCGTCAGGTAGGCAAGGATCAGGTCCCTTCCTCGTAATGACAAGGGGAGAGAGGGGACTTCATGCTCTCACAATGGCGGAACCGCGCCGTTTCATACTCTCGCAAGGGCGAAGCCGTGTCGAACTATTTGCTTGTGAAAAATCGATTCCCATAGGTCAAACTCGATAAGGCTTTGTTCCTCATTTATTTGCTATATGTCAAGTTTCAAAATAAGCTCAAACTTACCGAGTTTTGCGCCGCGTACTATGGGGTGCGCATACTTAACCCCTATTTCAGCAGCGCCACTTACTTCAATGCTTATGGTTGTGTATACTGATGACAAGATATATGGACTTGGATCTCGGAGCACGCTTGCGACCAATTTTCCGCCAATATCCCAATTTATCCTATTGTAACAGATAGGCAACCAACTACTTCCTTTTTGTATTTCAACACTGAAAATTCGTAAACTTCCGTCAAGTCCAACATATAGATGATTTTTTCCAGTAGGTGTCACACTCGTATAATAATCGTCATGTTCACTCATGCTTGGTAAATATGAAGATGCAACCGCCCCTATTGAATTTTGTAATACATATACTGCCGATAGCGGTGAAAAAACCGAGCTATAGGTATACGCCAGCGATGTTTTAAGCGTAAGTGGAACAACTGGGAGCATAGCAGTAAATGAATCCTGTATGACAAGGCCTGTTTCTTTTGTTTGATAGTTGAAAGCACAGGCAACCTGTATTTTATTGTTTACTCCAAAAGTATCGAGGGCAAAAAACTGTGCTCCAAGCCGTTCACGCCTTTTTGCGCTCGTTATACTTAAACTCTGCCCTACTTGTAAAACGCCAGCGTTATAGGCTTGCCTATATGGTGAATGGCTCGTGTTAAAAACAGAATACCAAGTACTAAAAATACTAGTGCTCAATGCCATGCGAACCTGATTAATGCCAGGCATAAACAGATATGTATTAGAAAATCCAAAACCGGTACTATGCGTACCACGCACTGGCGAGCTAATGACAGCCCTATCAAAAACATTAAAACTCAATGTGTTAGAGCCTAAGTGTAAATTTCCCAAAAAATCAAGTTGCGCAAATGTTGGGATTGGCATAATTCCAAGCGTAAAACTATAGGATAATCTCCCAATAAGGTCTTGCGATGAAAAGGTGAGTCCATAACTCGTATTTTTAAAATCAGTTCCAAGTGAAAGCCACGGCATAACCGATGGAATCCACATCTTCATAATAGGATTGTACTTTTTTGAAATAAAAAATTCATCAGGAATATCTTCACTATACAGACTTGACAAATGAGTCTTCCCAGCATTTTTTAAATAACTGCTATCGATACATGATAGTAAGTTATATTCTGAATGTAAAGAAACAACAGCAAAATTGAAAAGGTCTTTTTCAGCATCGTAGAGAGCAACAGGGTTATGTGCGCCACCTGAAACATCGGCACTTAACACATTCACTTCATTTGTATCAAAATTCCAAGTTGCAAGTCGTGCAAATGATACTTCATTATCTGGATAATATGAAAACACTACAAAATTTGATTGAGGTAAAATTGAAACTTCGCCAACAACTTTGCTTTTAAATGGCAATTCAAGTTTTTGTATAGTACCATCACTTGACACAAGCACAATGTCACGATGTATTCCATGTGAAAATATTGCTGCATATCGCATATTATCGATAGCGGCAACTTGGTATATATTTGTGTATTCACCGCCTGGTTGAGCAGTATATAGTATTTTTTCAGTTTTTGTTTTTCTATCTATTAAGACTAATTCAGCGGTTTGCCCGACAACACGCACCCCACAGATGTTTTTTTCATCTGGCGATATACTCGCATAGCGCAAACTGGAATACTGGTCTGATAGTATTTTTTGATTATGTACATCATACAATATCACCTTTGACAAACTACTTCCATGTTCAGAATAAAAATAGGAAACAGCAAGAATACCAGTACTTGAAATCGATAAATTATAGACTGAATTATTGATATTAAATAATTTTTTAATCTTTTTTGTTTTTACATCTAATGAAAAAATTGTTCCCTCATTATTGTCAGCATAAAATACAGTATTATTATCTGAGGCGAGAGCACTATATAATGACCTTTTTTTAATGAGTTGCTCAGGCTCAAAACAGTTTTCGGGAAGTGGGATAGTATCCAAAAAGGCATTAAACAATTCGGTAATTGACTTACCAAATGCCAATTTGAAATTCCTTGTCGTAAACCATTTGGGATGCATTCTCAAAAACTTCGCATATACTTCGTCCCCATAAACCTTCGTTAAAAATTGAGAAAAAGCACCGCCATATAAATACCCAAACAAACCACTCGGATATGTATCCCGTCGTTCCAAGTCATTCCAAGACCAAGCAATACCGTCATACTTATCCTGCATCAGTTCTTCCCACACGCGAGGATCATTTAGTCTACCCTCACCATCGCTGGATTCTGCAAGAACAGCAACACCTTCACTGATTGGCATCGGATAGGTGAAAGCAAAAAAACGCTTCATTGTTACCACATGAGTTAATTCGTGCTTAAAAACAGAAAGCAAACTTTCACTATTGTTGGAAATAATATTATCAGTGGGCAAGGTATCATAAATCACTACATGATCGTATGGTGAACCAGTGTAATATCCATTTAAACTTTCTTCGTATGGTTTAAGAAATACGGGAAACCGCGACTTAAATGGTTTTACTGAATGATATGCAAATAGTTCTTCAGCGATAGCATCCGCATTTTTCGCCAACATATATGCACTCTGAGCACTAACTGCATCATCATACACAATAGTAAAATAAGTTGTTTTAATTTCACGGTACTCTGCAAATACAAATGAAAGAGATGAGCAAAATAAGAGTACTAAAAAAATACTTCGACGCATAAGGACATTATATAGTATTTGCATCTAAATTACAATCACTGGGGCATAATATATTGACCAAAAAATTACTTGATTTTGATAGGGATACCTGAAACACACAAATATACAGCATCGCAATTTTCAGCGATAAACGCATTTATCATACCTTGCAAATCGACAAAAGCCCTTGATATAGGATGCATTGGAATTACTGCTGAACCCACTTCGTTTGTTACAAAATAAATATTAGCATTTTTCGCTTTTGCAGTTTCAATAAGTAAACTATATTCTTTTTTTATCTGTGATAAAAGTATTTCTAGTTCACCACTGTGTAAACATTCTTTGTCATGCGTATAATCAAAGAGTAGCCTTGACACACTGTTCGTAACACAGTCTAGCAAATACGATCGGTCTTGTTCTATAAATTGATAAAACTGTTTATAACATTCAACCGTTCGCCAAGCAGGATTACGACGGCTTTGGTGTTTTTTAATACGCTCACTCATTTCCGTATCGCTATCATTATACTCTGCTGTTGCAAAATACACTACTGCATTATGTTCAGCTAATAGTTTTTCTGCCAAGCGTGATTTTCCACTTCGTTGTCCACCAGTAATAAGAACCAACATATACCTATCCTTGTTATAATACTGTCATTCACTTACGCAAATCCACTAAATCGTTTCTGTCAATAGGGGTATCAGAAAAATGCGCCATAGTATTAGATATAAAAATAGCTGTATCCATCAACGAAAAAAACAATGGACAACCACTCCCCTCTCCTAAGCGCAAATGCAAATGCAATACAGGATGTAAACCTAAAAGTTCACTCGCAATATGAGCGCCTTTTTCGCTTGAAGCATGTGAAGCAAAAAGATAATCCGTTACATTCGGTTGTAGCCTAGCCGCACACAAAGCCGCAACACTAGAAATAAACCCATCTATGACAACACCTACGCCTGAACATGCGGCTCCTAAAAAAAATCCACACATTGCAGCAATGTCAAATCCGCCGACTTTAGCAATACAGTCTATAGGGTCACTAGAATTGGGCTTATGAAGTTTCAAAGCTTTTTCTACGACTTCTCGTTTTTTTTTCTGCATATCAGGAGTTGCTGAAGCGCCACTTCCCACTGTTTCATTTGCTGGGCGTTGCGAAATAGCGGATAGGACAGCTGCAGTTGTTGTTGTATTACAAATTCCCAATTCCCCAGTACCCAAGAATGTATAGTTTTCACTTACGACAGTCTTTGCAACTTCGGCACCTCGTAGTATAAGTTCAATACATTTATCATAAGTCATAGCCTGTTCAATGGCAATATTTCCAGTACCATAAGCAAGTTTAATCGATTGTATTTCTTTTTTTGTACTTGTGCGAATAAGGCCGGCATCATACACTTTAATATCAGAATGAGAAACTTTTGACAGAGCACCCAATCCTGTATTCCCTAAGAGCATTGCTTCAGCAAGATACACTGTTGTTTCTTGTGGTTGACTTGTTATCCCTTCTGCAAATACGCCATTATCACTTGCAAAAACACAAACACATTTTTTTTCAACACTTGGGTGGATTGTTTTTTGGATTGCTGCTAATTTACAAACCATAAGTTCAAGTTCGCCAAGTGACCCAGGTGGATGTGCAAGAGCATCCCAGTTTTTTTGTGCAGCAACAAAAAAAGACTTATCAGTTGGTTGAATACTATTTAAAAGAGTGGTTAGCCTTATATCAGTCATTCCATATTCCCTTTAGCTTATTAACTTCATCAAGTATATTACAATTCCAATATTCTAATGAAATAGGTACATTACAGTTATACTTAGCCAAAATTGAAAAAATATCTTTTGCTTCACTGCTACTTATTGGGGCATGTAAATCTTCTACACAATCATTAGTATGTAGATGCATATAGGCTAAAAAGTTTTTTGTATCTGCAATCCATTTTTCTATTCCTACTTCAGAAAGTTTTGCATGACCAATATCCAAATTTATCTTAACCTGCGGATGATTTATTTTTTCAACTAAAGTTAAAATAAGATTCGGATTTTTTTCTGTTACATTTTCCAAAACGACAGTACCTTTAAATCCTGTTGCATCAATAGCTTTATCAAAAAAATCCTTTTGCAAATTCATAAAATAATCGTGTGCTGTTTTATTCGCACATGCTTTTATATTTGCATGAAAAATAACATAGTCAATATCTAGGACTTTTGCAAAAAATAAATCTCGTAAATACATACGCTCACTATACTTTGCAATATCTCGATTAAAACTTGCAATGTCCATATCCAAAAATGAACCGTGTAAAGCCGTACAAGCAGAAAAGTTAAAAAGTTTTTTTTCATACGCCAATACTGTTTTAAATACTTCATAATCTGAAAGACATGGCTCTGTAAAATCTTGCAACTCCACACCAATCCCATAATCTGAAAAAAGTTTTTCATCAAACTCTTCAATAGTTCGTACCGCTTTTAGTAATCGTAATTTCATGCTACATTATATTATAATCAAAAAATAAAATCTTACTAGTATGTTTTTACAAAGCGCTTTACTATTGCGCAATTAAAAAAAATATTTATCTGATACGGCATGAGTAATCCTAATGATTGACCATACATAAAAAATAAAATGCATTACAAGCGTCTTAATATAACTTGACATTTAGTATTTTAGAAATACAATTATACTTATGGCATTAAATTGTAGTGAAATTGAGTTGATTCTTAAAGAAATGAACCTTGAGTATAGTTTTATCCAGAAAGTTATTCAAAGTTCATATAATACATTAGCCTTTTCGCTTTATCAACAGGGCGGACGCGGAAGTTTTAATTTACTTTTTAATTTTGAAAATTCTAATCCACGATTTCACATAACAGAAAAAAAACTTCGCAAAACTGAAAAGCCACTGCGCTTTATGGAATTATTGCGCTCAAAGATCATAGGCTGGTATATTGAATCGGCGGAGCAACTCAATGCAAACCGCATTATAAAATTTATTCTAAAAAATGTACACAATGATGATACTTTATTTTTATATGCACGCTTATGGAGTGGGGCTTCAAATATTATTTTTACACACTCAAACAATATCATTATTGACGCTCTCTATAGACGACCAGCTAAAAAAGAAATAACGGGAGAACTATTTTATGAAGAACAGCCTCTTTCGCCTGAACTCATCCAAGAGCGACTCACAAAATTTCCTGTACGCACTATTCCAGATGGATGCACATTAAATCAACTAATTGACCAAGAAATTACAAATGAAAATTCAACCGTAACTATCGAAACACTCAAAAAGGAAATTACACAACATTATACAGAAAAAATTGCGAACTTAAATGACTTAAAGCGTAAACTCACTACTCAACTTTGTCATTTTGAATCACCTGAACTTCTAAAGCAATACGGCTCTATACTATTGATGAATGCGCATACCATAAAAAATAATACAGAATACTTTAACACTATAGATTATAATACGAATAAGCCTATAAGTATAAAACTAAATACAAATAAAACCATTGCTGAAAATGCAAACGAATATTATGCACAAGCTAAAAAAATTATTTCAGGTCAACATACTATATATGAAAATATGAAATCAATCGATAACCAAATTCAGCAAATCGATTTGGAATTGCAAGTTCTCCAAAAAGAAGATAATCTGGATGTTTTAAAAAAGATAAAAGAAAAGATATTGGGTACACATGCAAAAAAAATACTTAAAACATCTCATGAAAAAAAATTTACTGGATTACGCTTTAATATTGATGGGTTTTTAGTTATGGTTGGAAGAAGCGCAAGTGAAAATGATGAACTCCTCCGACACTGCGTTCGTGGTTCAGATATGTGGTTACATGTGCGCGACTATTCTGGTTGCTATGTTTTTATAAAATCGCAAAATAAAAAAACAATTCCTTTAAATGTATTAGTCGCAGCAGGAAATCTCGCTGTATATTATTCAAAAGCTAAAAAAGCTGAAGATGCTTCGGTATATTACACGGAAGTAAAAAACTTAAAGCGAATTAAAGGGGCAAAACTTGGAACTGTTATACCTGAACACGAAAAAACGATACAAATAAAATTAGATAAAAATATCTTAGAAAAAAATGAAATGGCTAGAATACTGTAATGAATAATTTCAAAAAGTTGAAGTTTTCAAGATTGCTTAAATACTTATTTAGCTCAATTCTAAAAGGCATTTTTCCAGTAGGTTAAAAAAAATTAGTTTGTGAAATTTATGTGTTATATTTTCATCAGTAAAATATTTTTGACTATTTTGTAAAATAATACTAATATCTTTTGAAGAAAGGGGAAGCATTTCACCAAGTATGGAATTTTCAAATTCCTTACTACGCAAAATCGTTGATGATGAAAAACAAATTCGCACATCGGTAATAATATTTTTTTGATACTTTAGCAAAAAAATAAAATAAGCTGTTTCAGCATCCACAACACCTTTGCGCCCTAATCGCCTAAAAAAACTATAATTCCAATTTTCACTATATACTCGTAAGCGTGTTATAACATGTGGCTTTTGACGAAGTTCAAGTGATTCGTTTCCAACATATTTTGAATACGGCAACCAAAAAACTTCAGTACCAGTTCTTAATTCAATACGAGAATCCAACAACATAATAATAGGCATTAATGTTTTTTGCATATCAGTTACTGCGAGATTTCCACCCAAACTTGCAACAAAGCGTAAATTCGTTGAAGCAATCGTCTTTATTGAATCGTATAAAATGGGCTCAATATTTTTTTCGCCTAGTTGTAAAATTTGTCCAAGTGGGACCATTGAACCAAAGTCCATGTATCGTTCAGTTTTAGCTATATCGAATAATTCCTTGACACCAGTAAGAGATAAAATATATTTAGGCAGAACAAAAGCAAGATCGGCTTGTTTATATAAAAATTCAGTACCACCAGCCATCACTTTAATATGTTGGTTATTTTTCAAAAGGCTCTGTACTTCATTAAAAGTCGACGGCCTATAGACTACTGTATTATCACTCATATTGTCTTCCTATATCTTATATTTGCGAAACTGCATGTATAAGAGAGTCCGCTACGGAACATCGGCACACTTGACCATCAAACAGTTCTTTTATTTTTTTTGTGTCAAGTACATCTTTCTTTTTTAACATCCTGTATGCATTAAAAATTTTTCCAGAATCACAAAACCCACACATTTTCACATTTGCCTTTTTAAAACTATCCATAATTTTTTTATATTCTTTGTCATGTGCTTTAGCAAAATATTCGAGCGTTTCTACTTCGCATTGGTGTACATTAAATATTGGGACCATACATGACGGAACAGCTTCATCATTTAGTAAAACAGTGCAAGCGCCACAAAAGCCTTGCAAACATGAGCATTTTACACTTGTGCATGAAAATGTAGTTCGGAGTACTTCTAGCAATCGCGTATTCGCATTTACTTCAATATTTACTTCCTGACCATTTAGTTTAAATTCAACACGCATCTAATCTACCTCCTTACTTTCCATTACACCATCAGCATTCTTTTCTTGTACGAGACTAGAATGATAATTACGAGTTTGTAAAATAGCATCATAAATCTTTTCTTTTGTCAGTGGAAGTGAAAAATGAAAATCCGAATTAGTTATAAATATTTGTTCGACTGCTGAAGTAAAAGCGGCAGGTAATAAATTATTAGCAATATTTTCAACACCTTTATATAGTGCATTTTTTTCTTCAGACTGTAAAATAGAAATATAAATATCAGGAACCTCTTCAATCGTGAGTAAACGAAATTGGAAAAAATCATGTCGTAGTGAATCCTCGATTGTTAATTGTGAAATACAATTTTGAATTTCCTTTTTTATTTTTTCGATAATTGCAGACTTATGAAATACAGCACCAGGCGCTATTGATAACCACACACTTTTAATTTTAAGAGTATACATGATTGGATTTAATTCTAATTCAACAACACAAGCTCCAGCAGTTTCACTTACAAAAGGGGTTCCCTCAAGTGTAATAGGATTCCAATCTTTTGTTTTTGAAACTTGAAATTTTTTCTTCACAGTAATAGGCAATGGATTACGAAACCTAAGACGCTCCATAGAATCACAACACTTTTGTATGAGACTTGTTAAATACAAAATATTATTTTCCATCGTTTTGATTATATTAAAATTTTTTTCATCGGCATTTATAAATAGAATATTTTCTTCTTCTATTCCTAGTTGTGATGCAATTTTTTTTGCGAACATGTTTCGTAAATCACCAGGACAATCCACCAATGTGACAACCGCTTTCCCTTCAGTTGTCAAAGTCATTTCAGCATAGTAGTTTATTCCACGCTTGATAAATGAATTAATTCCACTATACTGCAAACCGGTCGCAAGACCAATACCTCGCAAGCGTATTCGAGCATCCTCTTGACTTTGCTCATTGAGGCACTTATAGGCATGATACTTTCTATGGTAATCACTTGCCTTACACACTTCTTTTAACACCGATGCAAAATCGTAAGTTTCGTTAATAGAAACCTTTCCACCTATTATTTTTTTTTCTTTGTAAATATTTTCTAACCTAAACTCAACAGGTGAAATATGACGGTTAAGCGCAATTTCATTAATATGATTCTCTAAGGAATTGAGTACAAAATTTTCTCCCAAGCCCCCAAAAAAATCAGTAGGCTTTGAATTGGTATTGTATGCCTTTACCGAAATATGTAAATGAGGTATTTCATAAATGCTACTTGCAACCGTTAACATTTGCAATATCATCTCGTCAATGACAGGGTTAAATGCCCCAGCATCAATCAGCACCGAAATATCAGTTGCAAGTATTTTTTCAAAATCTGAAACAACACTTTTGTGCGTAACAATAACACGCGGACTAGCCGTTGTATACTTATAATCTTCTATGCGAGAAAAATGTATACAAGTATTTTTACCTGTCAAGGCACTCGCTATAGCGCATTGACAAGCAAGCAATGAGGGAAACCACACGAGCGAATTATTATGCTCACCAAAATTACCTGATATAATATCAATATTTCGTTTAGGTACATTCAAAACATCAGCGACTGATTCAGCAACCGAAAAAGGCCACTGTGTAGCAACGGCTATTTTATAGATATTATTTTTTTCAATTTGCACTTTCACACATGACGGCTCGCTCCGATGATGGTACTTTGGTTCAAAGGTAAACGAAGATTGCACCACACCTTCACTTGAAACAAAAAACCCGTCAGGCTCTCCACGCGTAAATGAGCGTTCGGAAAGAAGTGGAAAACTTGTCAAGTCATTTTCTTCTCCGTTATCTTCCGCTTCAACTACAATGTGAATATTTTGAGCTAAGTCCATTGCTTGTTTTTTATCGGGACCAACAACTATCCCAACGGCTTGTCCTATAAACTGAATGTTAGTTTCCGCAAATAGAGGAATTTCATAGTTAAATATTTTAATATTTTTTTTACCAGGAATATCCTTTGAAGAAAAAAAAGCATACCCCTCTGGCAAATCTGAAACTTCAATATGGACGAGTTTCCCGATACAAGATGCTCGCACTAAAACAACCTCTTGAACATCTGGTATATACATATCACTTACAAACTCAAGTTTCATACGGCATGCCTACTTTTTACATCTTGCGATTATTTTTAAAACAGTTTCGACAACATACTCTGTATCATCTTGCGTCATGCCAGGCCATAGCGGTATTGTCATGGAATTTGCATAGTGTTTATATGCATTTGGAAAATCTACTCTGTCAAGTTTGTACTGATTTTTGAAATATGTCAACTCAAAATGCGGAATAAAGTGCATTGACATTCCAAGCCCCTGCTCTTGTAAAAGAACAATGAGTTCATCTCGCGAAACAGTAAGCAAGTCAGGCACAATTCGCAAAAGATATAAGTGCCAGGCATTCCCAACCGAATCTGGCGGAAGTATAAGCGCTTCCTCTGAAGAAAATCGCAGATTATACTCGTGTGCGATCTTTTGTCGCATGGCGTACATTATGTTTGCCTTCGACAACTGCACACGACCTATAGCCGAAAGTATATCTGGTAAGTTTGCTTTCCACCCTGCTTCAACAACATCATAGTACCAAGACGCTTTTGCACTCGTATAGCGCTCCCATACCGACCTATCGATACCATGCATCCGCATTATTTTTATTCTTTTAGCAATGGAGTCATCATTCGTACAGACCATACCACCTTCGCCTGTGGTTATCGTCTTTGTAGCATAAAAAGAAAAAACACCGACATCGCCAAGCGTTCCTGCAAATCCATCGTGGGTTTTAGCAGGGAAAGCATGCGCCGCATCTTCAATTACCTTGACATTATACTGCTTCGCAATGTTACAAATCTCTTGCATCTTGCAAACATTCCCTGCTATATGTATAGGAATTATCGCCTTTACATTATGGTGTTTTGCTAAAAGTTTTTCCACGCTTTCAGGGCTTATATTATAATCATCAGCATTTGTATCCGCATAGACTAGGTTTGCCCCGAGATGCACAGCAGACAAGGCGGTTGACGCAAAAGTATACGGAGAAGTAATCACCGAAGTTCCTGCTCCTACCCCACATGCGTCCATAGCCAAAAGCAAGCCCGTTGTTGCAGAATTTACCGCAAAAGCATATTTTGCTCCCACAAAATCCGCAAACTCTTTTTCAAATGCAAGCGTTTCACTCCCAGTTGTCAACCAACCGGACCGCAAAATACGCAAAACCGCTTTTTCTTCTTCTTCATCGAGTAAGGGCTTAAAAAAAGGAACTTGTCGAATCATAGTCAACCAACTAACATATCATACATAAGACAGCCATTCTTGTCTACTAGGTCTACCATACAAAAAACGCACCAACATTTCTCGCACAGAACAAGAAACATCGGTGCATTTTTAGTATTATTACGCCTTGAAACAGAGTCAAGACATCAATTCGCAAAACCCACAGTGATTAAAACAATCGATTAATCACGGGGGTTAAGTCTCATTGTATTTCATCTGCCTGAACTGGTGTCAATTCGTTTCCGTTTACATCAACCAATTCAAGTAATGAGTTTGGTGTAATCTTATCAACAAAGAATACATATTGAACAGGTTCAGAAACATTTCCTACATTGTCAACAGCATTTACTTCGATTGTATACACATCACTTGTGCTAAAGCGAATTGGTTCTACATACTTAGTAAACTCGCCATCGTTAATCTTAATATAGATAGCATCTACACCAGAAAGTTCATCAGTTGCGCTGAAAGAAACGGCTTCATTTGTTGAAACAATTATTCTTCCTTCGCTGTCTACTAAATCTTCACTTGGGAAAACAGTATACAATCCTTCACGGTTAATTAAGCGATTATTATTTTCAACTGTTACAGTAGGTGGTGTTGTATCAACAATAACACTGAACATTTCAATTGGGCTCAAATTTCCAACATTATCAATAGCAGTGTAGTATACATTTGTTGGGCCTTCTGAAGTTAAGTTATAATAAGCGTCTTCTGCTTCAACACCTTTTCCGTATGCTGAAAGCATATCAAAATCAGTACCAATGTAGCCAGCAGCAATACCTGAACCCAAAACATTGTCTTTAGCTCGAACATACCAATTAGTATCAGCTGAGCAGTATTGTAGTAAACCGCTTGTGTATATAGGCTTATCAGTTTCCAAAAAGGTCTTTGGAGCAGTATTGTCAACAACTACAGAAAATGTCTTTGAATTTTCTAAATTGTGGCTATTATCAAAACCACGATATGAAATGTCATGTTTACCTTCGTCCAAAATCTGGAATGGATTGCGATATACCATAAATGTACCGCCATCCAAAGAAAAACTTATATAATTTAAGCCTGTTTCTTCATCAGTTGAACTGAGTTTAAAGAAAACATCACTATTTACATAGTCAGTTGTACCATCGAAATAATGTACAGCTGGGCGTATGTAATCTGTCCCAACACTTTCAGGTGCTTGAGCGAAAGCAGCAAAAGCAGCCAAAAGAACCATCATAAAAACAACAACTGTTTTTTTCATACATTCCTCCAAAATTAAGGCTATTCCCTAGAATTTGATTATACCAATAAGTATAAAAAGTAACAAGTACTCGTATAAATCTCTTAAAAACTCAACTTTTCGGTTTTTAGAGACTGCATGGCTTTTGTCTTTCGTCCTGGAACCACAAGACGAGAAACACAAAACCCAGTTTCAGAGTTATCGCTAAAAACGGAACAAGCTAACAGAACTTCCAACCAGTTTTTAGCGATTCTCTTATTCTAATGTAATAACAACGCGCCTATTTAGATTACGCCCAGCAATATCACTGTGGTCGGCAATAGGAGTTGATGCACCCTTATTTTCCACAACAACATCTGTATAATCCAAAGCACCGATGCTATCAAGATATCCAATAATTAACTGAATCTGTTTATCAACAGCAGCTAATTCTTCGCGTTCTGAATTCAATTTTGCAGTATGCCCAGTAATAACTACTGTTTTTGGCTTCAAGGCTTTAATAGTTTCAGCAACATCTTCTAACTGTTGAGCCATAAGCACATCAACTTTTTTCATGTCAGCAGGGCATTGGACGATGATTTCCTTTTGAGAGCTAGGCTTTTCAACCACAGGCTCTGGGGGAGTAACATCTTCCGTAGTCTTTTGCTGTGACTTACAAGAAAAAACGGCAATACTCAAAACAAGACTAAGCATTAAAAAAAATCTTTTTCGCACAAAGACCTCCGAAATTTTCTAAAATATACCATATTTTTTAACTATGGTCAATCCTAGTAATAAAATTTTATCCGCACCTATAGTAACAAAATTTACTAACTTATTCAATAGGGCAGAACTTTTTTCAACTCAGGTTTTACCAGTTTTTTTGCAAACATACTGTACAGTGGGCACCCAAATACTCGTGTTTATGATTTTTTAGGCTTGTGCGTTAAGGGCACTTCTAAAACGGTGACAGGACAACGAAGCATCTCTCTGGGTTTTTAGCGGTTCCCGTAAGAATACCTAACCTACTGTTCCATCTGCAATTTTTTCGGTGCGTATAACCTTTCCTGCTACCGTAAACCGTTTAGAATCCAACTGAAATTCAAAGTTTTTTACGCTCATTTCTACCGCAAAAAATTCGTCTGCTGAAATTTCAGGTTTCACCGCCGTTTCTTCCATGCCTTCAAGAACAAGGCGTGTACCTGGTGCCACATCTGGAGCCGTGAGTACTTCGACAATTTCTCCATCAGCGGTTTCAACACTTGCAGCAAGTAACATACCCTGCGACAAAATTCCACGCATTTTGCGCGGTTTTAAGTTGTCGGCGATAATAACATGTCGGCCTAACAATTCTTCGGCAGCATAAAAAGGCACAAGCCCCGAAACAATAGTGCGCTCGGTTCCAGAACCATCATCCAGTTTTTCGACATATAACTTGTCTGCATCAGGATGTTTTTCAATCGAAACAATTTTTGCAACCTTGAGGGATACCGTTTTGGAAAAATACTCTGTTGGCGAGCAATCTATTGTAGGGGCTGCATTATTGGCAGAAGTATTCTTAGAAGTATCTTCTTTTTTTGAAACGGGTTTTACACTCGCTCCTGAATTTCCTTGCACACCAGAATATCTTTCGCGTAAGTCGCTAATAGTTTTATCGTCAAAGGTTTTAAAAATAATTTCAGGATTTTGTACCGCAACAATTCCTGTCCGCTCGCCAATATGCGCCCAAGTAAGACCGGACTTGCTCCCTGTAGATTGAGGGCTTTGTTCATCAAAAACATCGCCCGACCAGATAGTAAGCCCACAAAAATCTGCAACTTTCGAGCAATAGGCAGGAATATACGGATGTGCCATAATCATCAAGTCTTTAATATAATAGCAGAGTTCAGACAAAAAAACGCATGTTTCTTCTTTGTCGGTTTTGACCGTTTTCCAAGGTTCTAGCTCTTGAAACGCCTTATTTGCCAATGCCGACAAGCGAAAAACTTCCTGAAATGCTTCTTTGAGGTCTGCCCAATCCAAATAGTGAGCAATGCGCTCCTTTGCTTCCGTTATTGCGGCACGCAAATGGTGTATCTGTTCTCTCATACGCTCATTTTTGATGGTATCAAGTACGGCTTGGGTCGGTTCAAGTACAGTGCCCTCAAAATTGCGCACAATAAAGGAAAATGAACGGTTTACTAAATTACACAAATTCCCAATCAACTCGCTATTAACCTTTTCTTGAAAATCTTTCCAGGTAAATGTTGTATCAGATTTTTCTGGCCGGTTATAAAAAATATAAAATCGCCAAATATCAGCCGGTATTCCCGATTCTTTTGCATCGGTTCCAAAAACCCCAATCCCTTTTGATTTAGAAAATTTTCCTGCTTCATAATTTAAGTATTCGGTACTTGACATGTGGTAGAGTTTAGTCCACTGCTTCCCTGTTCCTATCAAGGTAGACGGAAAAATAACAGTATGAAAAGGTATGTTATCTTTGCCGATAAACTGAAAAAGTTGGACATCATCTCGGTCAAGCCACCAGTCTTTCCAGTTTTTTCCCTGTATGTGTGCCCAGCGTTGCGTAATTGAAACATACCCAATAGGTGCGTCAAACCAAACATAGAACACTTTGTTCTCGTAGCCTTCTTTAGGAACGGGAATGCCCCACTTTAGGTCCCTCGTTATCGCTCGCTCTTTAAGCCCATCTCGTATCCAACTTTTAGTCATCTGGATTGCATTGTTTGCCCAACGCCCATCAAGGCTCGCTTGATTCATCCATGCTTGATACTGTGATAAAATTCCCGGTAAGTTAATATATAGGTGTTTGGTTTTTTTAGGGTGAGGTTCATGCGAGCAAACCGAGCAATGAGGGTCTTTTAATTCGGTGGGCTCAAGTAATGAGCCACAAATTTCGCATTGGTCGCCCCTCGCATCACTATATCCGCATCGTGGGCAGGTTCCAACGACAAAACGATCTGCTAAAAATCGAGCACAATGCTCACAATACAGTTGCTCAGTTTCTTGCTCGCTGATAAAACCATTCTTTTGCAAGTCTAAAAAAATTTCTTGGGTTATTCCTGTATGAAGTTCGTCTGATGTACGCCCAAAATAATCAAAACTAATGCCAAACCAGTTATATATGTGTGCATGTAGCGCATGGAACCTATCGCACAATTCACGCGGCGTAATACCTTCAATCTGCGCCTTTGTTTCAGTAGCCGTTCCGTACTCGTCTGTTCCACACACATAGAGCGTTTCGTATCCACGCAAACGACAAAAACGAGCAAAAACATCAGCAGATAAAACTTGAATTAAATTTCCTAAATGCGGTACATTATTTACATAGGGTAAAGCCGAAGTGATTAATTTTTTCATGAACAATAGAGTATGTAAAATGCACTCAAAAGTCAATGGTTTTTAAAAAAGGTTTAAAACACGCATGAAACAACATGCTTAAGCAACATGCGCATTTTATCATATAACTTGCAAATAAAACAAGAAGGGCACTTCTAAAAACTCAAAATTTAAAAAGTGTTTAGAGGTTCCCAGAATAGTTACAGACACCTCTACACCCCTCATAGCGAGGGTGCTTTTGGGGAAAACAGCCAACTAGTGAATATAAATATCGTTTTTGCGCGAGCGCCTCGTATGCACAAAGCGTCTTAAATCGGTCATGTTTTGTACAATCATGCGGTCATTAAATATTTCTATGCGTCCCTGATCCAAAAACTTTCTAATATTGTCCTCTACTTCGTTCACCGTCATACCAGCCCAGCGAGCCACCTCACCAAGCGTAATTTCAAATGTACGCATTTCAGTGCTTCTATCCAGATTTGGCGATGTTTCATCAAGCATTAAAAATACATCCGCAATTTTAGCCTGCTTATCATCTATAGTCAAAATCATAAATCGGCGTTTTTGGGCATAAATACGCCTTACAAAAGTTTTGAGCAAAACCAGAGCGATTTCTGGATTCCCGTTCATTAAAACCTCAAAGTTTTCTTTGTTAAACTCAAGCAAAGAAACATCGCTATACGCAATAGCACTTGCAGAACGAGGAGAATTATCCAAAATTGCCATTTCCCCAAATATTTCGCCTGGTTGTAAAATATCAAGATTCTTTTCAAAGCCATTTATTACTTTTATTAATTGCACCTGCCCCGTTTGTATGAGATAAAACGATTCTCCGGGTTCGTATTCGGCAAAGATTAAAGAGCCTTTTTTGTAGGTTTTTGCAAAGCGTTCAAAACTAGGCATTATTTCCTCCCCTTATTGCTTGTATCCGTGCAGCGATTTTTCCACCAAGCGGTGAATCCCCAACGATTGACTCCGCTTTTGTATAAAAAGCAAGTGCCTTATCAGACTTTCCACTTTTTTCATAACATAAACCCACATACAAAAGCATTTCTCCGATATTGGGCGAGCGTGGGTTTTGCGTAATAGCACCTGTTAAAAACTGAATTGCCTCAACAAAATCGCCACTCTTAAACAAGCAGCGTCCGGCACCAACTGTAGAAGCCCCTGCAATTTCTTCATCGCTCGATGAAGTAAGCTCCTGATATTTTTGATAGGCACTTTCAAAATCGCCTCTTTCTTCCGCAGAGCGAGCGGCACTAAAAGCAACCTTCGCATCTTCCATTTCAATATCCTGCCGTCTACTTACCGATGGAGTATCTACCACTGTTGCTTCTTTTTCGTGATCGGCTGCCCCAAATTCCAAACCCTCATTACCTTGCGAGTCAATCAAAAACCGCTTTATTTCATTGAGATGCTTGCCATTTCGATGTAAACTTACATATCGCTTACACACATCTACACAAGCGGTGTAATGTTTTGAGTTAAAAAACGCTTGAGCAACCGAAAAAAGCCCATCGTCATTCGATAATTCTGTAGAAGCGTCAGCGCCATCCCCACTACGCTCTTTTGTCAGTGATTGGAGTTGCGAATGAACTTTGCGTAATTGTTTAGAAAAAATCTTAATCATCTGCAATATAATACGCGGGTTGCCGGCAGCAAATGTTTCAAACTCAGGACCTGTAAACGCATACACAACCGAATCAGTGAGAACCATCGCGCTTTCTTCACGAGGATAATTTCCCAACACAGATTTTACTCCAAAAAATTCCCCCGTTTTAACATAATCGGTCACTTGCGCATCGGTTTCAATATCTATATAAGTTATTGCGATATTTCCACTTTTCAACAAAAAAACCCTATCAGAAACATCTGATGAAAAGTAAATCACTGAGTTTGCCTTATAGTTTATTGCCTTTGGCATTACATCATCTCCATACCTAAATCTACAAACGAGGAAATGCTTACTAAGTCAAAAAAGAATTAGCCAGAGCATGTTCCGTTAATAACAAGTCATTAACACCCAGACATATACTTACCCATAGTGACGAGTATATCCATTTGTCAACAATATGCACATCATTATAACAAAAAAAGAAAAAATAATCCAGTATCACACATTTTGCTATATTTAAATAATTTTAAAATATCATGAGGGATACCTTCTGCCAGTGTGGCGAAACATTCCGTCATTGACGAGGCCCACACTATAGCACCGTCATTGCGAGGTGGTGCTAGTATACCGCCGTCATTGGCGAGGGAATGAAATGACCGAAGCAATCTCTAAGGTATTATCACACGGATTTGCAAAAATCTAACGATTTTTGCGCCACAAGGTCTTGTTATGTTACCGCACATCAGGCAAAGAATGACATTTTAATATATGGAATTTCGT
>JAFTEH010000139.1 GCA_017453745.1 Spirochaetaceae bacterium | reverse complement strand
TTAAATGCGAAAAAGACAGCCACTTTTTTGTAAACCCTCACCCACCACTTACTATCTACAATCATTACATGGCAATCTCGAAAACAGGAGGCTTTTATAAGTCCCCTAAAAATGATAGTTTTTAGTTATTTCTTATATAATTTCTAAAAAACTTTTAAAATTTTGTTTTTTTTTCAATTTTGTATTAAATACATACTTGACATTATTTTGATTTTTTTTATAATAAAAATCACACTAAATAAATTTTTTATAGAGGTATCTTATGTCATTAATTAACAAAGAAGTTGCTGAATTTAGCGTTCAAGCACTACAGGACAATCGCTTTAAGACAGTTACAAAAGCTGACTTAAAGGGTAAATGGAGTATTTTCTTTTTCTATCCAGCAGACTTTACATTTGTTTGCCCAACAGAATTAGAGGACTTGCAAAACCTATATCCTGAATTCAAAAAAGCTAATTGTGAAGTATATTCAGTTTCTACTGATACTCACTTTGTACACAAGGCTTGGCACGATCATTCAAAGGCTATTAGCAAGATTACATATCCTATGCTCGCAGACCCAACTCATGTACTCTCAAGAGACTTTGAAGTGCTCATTGAAGGTGCTGGTCTTGCAGAACGCGGAACATTTATTATTAACCCAGACTGTAAAATTGTCGGTTACGAAATAAATGATGGAAATGTTGGTCGAAATGCCGCTGAACTATTAAGAAAACTACAAGCCTTCCAGTTCGTACGCGAACACGGTAATGAAGTATGCCCTGCAAAATGGACACCAGGTGCTGAAACATTAAAACCAGGCATTGACCTTGTTGGTGCTCTTTAATACATCTCCTTAATTCTACCAAAAGGCGATTACAGTCCGTAGTCGCCTTTTTTTATAGCCAATTACTGTTCATCCACGTTAATATAAACAACTGGTTTATGAGTTAATATTGACTAATCATAGATAAGCACCAAAAATCATATATTAAAAATATCAGATTTGCTTAAATTTCATAGTGCATAACTTATGAACTTATTACTCTAAGGCGGGTTCTTTAGGGCTCAAGTTGGCTTTAGTCCTGAATGCCAACTTGCCAGTTGCTTAAATCCATTACGCAACTGGTTAACATTGCCGCGTTTTAGGAAGGAAAGGGTTCCTAAGGGAAAGGTAGAAAAAACATAGCCGTCTACTCAGGATGTAGACGGTGCGCAAGCGCGAGAATTAAAAACGTGCAGAATTTGTTTTTAATTCTCGTCTCGGTCAAAAGAGTGTATTTTCACGGAAATCAAGTTTTAATATAAACAACGGATTTATGATTTAATAGTGACTAATTTATAGATAAGTATCAAAAAAATATCAGATTTGCTTAAATTACATAGGACATAACTTGGAACTTATTACTCTAAGGCGGGTTCTTTAGGGCTCAAGTTGGCTTAAGTCCTGAATGCCAACTTGCCAGTTGCCTAAATCCATTACGCAACTGGTTAGTAGTGCCGCGTTTTAGGAAGGAAAGGGTTCCTAAGGGAAAGTAGCAACAAGCAAAACCGTCTACACGGAAGTAGACGGTGCGTAAGTGCGAGAATTAAAAAGAAGATAATATATTTTAATTCTCGGCCACTTTGAAAAAACAAGGATGTTTTTTCAAAGTGCATTTGCTTCGAACAAAAGTGTGTCCCTTTCCCTTAGTATTAGAGTGCAGAAACACAATCTCTCCAAAAAATTGATTTTCCTCTTTTTGTCTTAGTTTCTACTTCACTTTAAACCGTTTTTTTAGTATAGTAGTCAATATGGTTATAGCAGTGGATGGACCCGCAGGTTGCGGAAAAAGTACAATAGCGAAACTCTTAGCTGAAGATTTAGGGTTTTTCTTTTTGAATACGGGTAATTTTTATCGTGCCGTTTCGCTCGCTTTGGTTGAAGCAGGTAAGGATTTAGATTTTATCACTGAACATGAACAGGAAACGGTGCATTTTATAGGTTCTTTGAATATAGACTATACTGACACTGCTTTTTTTCTCGCTGGCATAGATGTCACCGCACGCTTGCGTCTTGATTCTGTAGAACATATTGTAGCCCCTGTTTCTGCAATTCCAGAGGTGCGCACAATTATCAATGAAAAAATACGCACTTCTAGCTATGGAAAAAATATTGTTTGTGAGGGGCGCGATATGGGAACCGAAGTGTTTCCCAATGCCGATGTTAAATTTTACTTAGATGCAAGTCCTGCTGTTCGTGCGAAACGGCGTTTTGAACAAGGCACAAGCCAAAAAACACTGGCTGAAATTGAAGCTGATATTATAGCGCGTGATAAAGTAGATAAAACAAAAAAAGTCGGGGCACTACGAATTGCAAAAGATGCCTTTTATTTAGATACATCTGACTTGACTATTTCTGAAGTTTTTGATATAATGCGCAAGGAAATTTATGCTAAAGGGTTGTCTATGAACAAGTTGGAAGTGGAAAACGGTACTTTAAATCACACGGACGAAAGTACCCAAGCACAGTTACAATATATGAAGGAATATGATGTTAATCCACCAGGTGAGGGATTAGCTAAGGGCCGTGTTGTTGTTATCGATGATACACTTGTGTATATTGATGTTGGAGCTAAAGCTGAAGGTCGCATACCAAAAGAAGAATTTGATGAATTGCCAAAAGAAGGCGATTTAGTCGATGTGTTTATTGAGCAAACGGATCCGTTGCGAATTTCAAAAGAAAAAGCTGATCAGATAATGCTAAAAAATAAAATGAAGCATTACATTGATAGCAATGAACCAGTAGTAGGAACTATTTCAAAAATTGTAAAGGGTGGCTTTGAAGTTTTACTTCCTGGCAAGTTTACTGCATTTTTACCTGTTAGTCAGGCAGATCTACAGAGAGTAGAAAATCCAGATGAATTGCTTGGTATCAAGGACAAATTTTTAATCGAAAAGTTTTCGTATGACAAGCATACAAAGCGTGAAAATATTGTTGTCAATCGTCGACGGTACCAAGAACATGTCATGGACACAAATAGAAATAAGTTTTTTGAAGAAGTGAACATTGGGGATACAGTAAAAGGTACAGTAAAAAGTTTTACGAGTTTTGGTGCCTTTGTAGATCTTGGTGGTTTTGATGGCTTGTTACACATAAACGATATGAGTTGGAAACATGTAACACGCCCTCGCGATTTTGTAAAAAAAGGTCAGGAAGTTGAGTTAAAAGTAGTGCGACTTGACCCAGAAGAAAAACGGATTAACCTATCACTCAAGCATTTTACACCGGACCCTTGGATTTACTTTGAGGATAAGTTCCATGTAAACGACATAGTAAAAGGTGTCGTTACAAAAATATCGGATTTTGGTGCCTTTATTGAATTGGCTGACGGCATTGAAGGTTTGGCTCATATTAGCGAATTTAGTTGGGTTAAAAAAATCACAAAGCCTGAAGAATTAGTAAAACCAGGCGATGAAGTTGAATGTATGATATTGGGCTATGATATTCAAGCAGGGCGTGTTTCGCTCGGGCTCAAACAAGTAAAACCAAATCCGTGGGATACAATTGACCAACTATACCCAGTCGGTTCTCGACTTACTGGTACCGTGATAAAGATGACAAATGCAGGTTGTTTTATTCAACTTGAAGAGGGTATTGACGGATTTTTACATGTTGATGATATTTCTTGGACAAAGCGCATAAAACATCCGAGTTCTGAATTTAAGGTTGGCGACACTGTTGAAGTAATGGTTCTCGAAAGCAATCCCGAAACTCGTCGCATTGTACTTGGTGTAAAGCAATTAACGGACAATCCTTGGGAAGACTTTTCTAGCCAATACGGACCTGGTGCCTTTGTTGAAGGTGAAATTTCCTCTATTACAGACTTTGGGGTCTTTATAAAAGTGCCGGGAGAAATGGAAGGCTTAATACACAAGCAAAATCTCGTAGAGAATCCTGATGAAGATCCAGAAGAAGTTCTTAAAAAGTACAAGGTTGGGGATAAGGTTAAAGCGGTTGTCATTGACTTAAACCCTAAAGATAAGCGCATGTCTTTTTCGGTAAAAGACTATAAAAAGCGTTTACAGCAAGCAGAAGTTTCAAAGTACATGTCTGATACGCAAGACGATGATGCGTTTACTTTGGGAGATATGCTAAAAAGCAAAAATAATTAGTTTTTGTTTTTGTATAAGCGTAAAAAAGACTGTACTTCACTTTTCATGAGTGAAGTACAGTCTTTTTTTTTGCACTTGCATGTTCTTGCAATGATGGGTAGTGGTTTGCCCATTTGGCTTCACTGATTAAGTTTACCAACCTCTATTTTAAAAGAGCAAATCCGTTGGTGACGAGTAGCATTAGCAATGCAAGCCTCTGTGATAAAAATTCCCATCCCTGCAAAACCGCCCCCCACTGTACTCTACTCTCATACTACAAAAAAATTCTTCCAAAAAACTTCCCAGTATACTGATTAAGTGGGGCTTGACACAAGTCCCACTTAAAATGGCATCTCGAAAAACTTACTTTTGTGATTTTTTCGAGATTGCCGACGAGTTTTCCGCCTTGAAATTGCAAGGCGAAAAACATCGCAATTTTAGGGTTACCTCTAAAAACTGATGTTTTTAGAGGTTTCATTGAAACGCTTGCTCATTGATACTTTGTGAACACACCTGTGAAGTCATGTTGAGGCAGCCTGACGGCAGGTAGAAGCGAAGGGGCTGGCGAAACATCTCCGAAGCGAAACATCTCTGAAGCGAATCGTCTTTCTACGAACGAGATTCTTCGGCTCCGCCTCAGAATGACAGGCATTAAACAAGCGTTTTAAAAAATCTTTTTTTACTGGGATTGCTCGCTCTTGCAGTAATCATCGCAACAGGTTGTCTGTCGCACCAGAGTGGAATGGTAGATTATAATAATGAATGGGTAACAATTCCTGCTGGAAAATTCTCTATAAACGATACAACGGTTACGCTCACAAAAGCTTTTGTGATGTGTAACCATGAAGTAACCCAAAAGGAATGGTCCGACATATTTTCAGGTAAAGGCGAAAACCCCAGTACCTTTTCAAGCATAGGCGAAGCTCCGGAAAACTGCCCAGTGGAAAGAGTAAACTACTTTCATGCAATAGCCTATTGTAACAAGCAAAGCATAAAAGAAGGCTTAACCCCTTGCTATTCAGTAAAAGATGCAAGCAATAAGGAAATTGACTGGGCACATCTTGCTTTTTCTGATATTCCAAAAATGCATACAGACTCTACCTTTAGCAAATGGAATGCGGTCATATGCAACTGGGAAGCAAATGGCTATCGTTTACCAACAGAAGTGGAATGGGAGGTGGCTGCACGCGGTGGACTAACCGGTGATGTATGGGAAGGCACAGATGATGAAAGCAAGTTAGAACTTTACGCTTGGTACGGTGTGGCAGTGGAAATAGGACACACGAAGTACGTAAGAAGTTTGCCAACGGCTATAGGATCTATGACATGAGCGGTAATGTATGGGAACTATGCTGGGACAGGAAGGATACGAATAGCCCCTATCCGGGTAGTCTTACTGATCCAACTGGTGTCTCTGATGTGAATGTTACTGGTATATGTATGAGGGGTGGCAGTTGGTAAGAAAATTCTGCGAAATACTGCACTGTGTCTTATCGTAGTGCTATTTCTATAGTTGTTGGGGAGATGCATGTCGGTTTTCGTGTTGTTCGCACCGCACAGTAAACGAGTAAACAAACGCCGCCTCCTTACACGAGGTTAAAAACGCGATAGGGCGGAACTCATATTGGCTGTTTTTGAAAAAGTAGACAATTATGGATAGTATGTTGCTTCCCCTACCGTAACCTATCTGACCTACCATCCTGTCTTACCTGTCGGTAGATAGCTAAGACAGGATGGGGCAGGGTTCGCTCGCCAACAAAAGATCTGTCAAGTAGCACCTAAAATACTTGACAAAAAAGATAAATCCAAAATAGCAGTGACACTTGCTTAGTTTGAGAGAGGCTCAAGACGGATGGGTTCGTGTATAATATTTTCTTGAATCATCTTTTTTTCACGAACGCTCCGGATAATCGCTCGCACGCAAATATCAGTGAGGGCAATTCCGATAGAAATCCCTAAACTCGTAAAAAAAATTGCCGTTTGTTCCTTTTTTGTGAGCGGAACACTAATACCTGCTTTTTTTAGTGGCCATGGGTAGTATCGTTCATCGCCTGGATGCTTAATCGAGCGAATAATATCATAGGTCCAAAACGAAAGCATGGTGACTAAGGGTAGAGCACCAAAACTTAAAATTTCAAAACGCCTCAATTCTTTAACCCAAAATGGAAACTCGTTGTCTTGATAGGGCTCTGCCACAGGGGGCGTTTGGCTTTGTGCAAAGGCCGGCATAACTGAATTAACACTAATAACAAAACATAAAAGGCAGGCTAAACATTTTTTTAAAGTAGTACTCATTTGATTCATATTAGTATCCTATTGTTCTTCTTTTTTTGCTTTTTCCCAAAAGTTATTCATTTTATCGACATTGCACGGTTCCAGTGGAATACCTTCTTCTTGCATGGCATGTTCCACAGCATGGAATCTTTTTTCAAATTTTTCATTACTTGTCTGTAAGGCCAGTTCTGACTGAATCCCCAATAAGCGTGCAACATTTACGAATGAAAATAGTACATCGCCCATTTCAGTTTCGAGCGATTTTTTATATGTTTCGACTAATGCCGAATTGGAATTTTTATCTGCTGTATTAAGATAATCTTGTAAAAGAGCCTGTTGTTGTTTTAGCTCGTCAAGTTCTTCTTCGGCTTTCTTTATGGCATCTTCAACCGACTTAAAATCAAAACCTACCTTACTTACTTTTTTTTGCATTTTATGGGCACGCATGAGTGGTGAAAAACTTTTGGGAATGGAATCTAAAACAGAATTTGTATGTCGATGCTCGACCTCTTTCTTTATAGAATCCCACTGTTCAAGTACTGCTTTAGGACTTTTTACTTTGTCTTTGTCGGTAGGTCCTGCAAAGCCTTCTGTTTTTCCAAATACATGTGGATGTCGTCGTATAATTTTTTGCGTAACACCGTCCAGTACATCCGCAACTGAAAAACTACCACTTTGTTCAAACATATACGCAACCATCAAAACATTAAAAAGCAAGTCCCCCAATTCCTCACATGCTTCTGCATTTGTCTGTGTACAGGAGCCCGATTCATAGTGAGCGCCAGTGTCTATATTTGTGATAGCGTCAATCGCTTCGTATGCTTCTTCCAAAATTGCATCACGCATAGTAAATGGTGTTTGCTCAATATCCCAAGGACAGCCGTCAGGAGCACGAAGCCTTTGAATAGTTTCCATAAGTTTCTGACAAGATTCTAAAAAAGTTTTCATAAAATACCTATACTATTTTCTCCCTATACTTGTTTTTTCATAGAGCCGTATGCCAGCCGTAGATAAAAAAACACAGCACTATTATACGATTAATCTTCAAAATGTGTAATCTCTCTGCCATTATCATATATGGTCACTTGTTTTTTTTCTCCATTGTATTCTAACAGTAACACAAGTTGTTCGTCTTGATAATGCTCTTCACGAAAAAGAGTATTCTGTGCATTATAAAAAAAAACGATTCGCTTTTGGCTTGAACTTATGACATTCTGCGATTTTTCGTCAAGTAACTCGGTGAGCATACGCTGCTCCGATTTTAAGCTATTTTGGTTATAAGTAGTGTCAACAGTGTATCTTTTAGTTCCTTCCTGTTCTATTGAACGAATTTCGCGCTCTTGCTCATCATAAAAATACTTAATTTCTTTTTCACCAACTATTTCGTGCATTTCGAGTAAGCGAAAACCTTCGTATTGAAAAACTTGTTCTCGTACTAACTCACTTGCACTATACCATTTTTTTGATTGTGCTCGGCCAAATGCATTTAACTTTTCATAATACCAAGAATTTCCATCGCCCACGAGAACATAGGTGTCAGTCCGTATAGAATAGGCTGTGTCAAGTTCTTCCGGCTCGGGCGTATTTTGGTGGTTTTCGGGTATGCGTAGGGAATCAGCATCTTTTTGTGTGTCAGGTGCAGCGTCTTCACGCAGAACTTCTGGTGTTTCGCTACTGTCCTCCCTCAATTCATACCCAATAAAAATAGAACTGTTATTTTTTCTTTCCATTATATGATGTGTTGTAGGTGCATTTGTAAGTACTTTTGTAAGTGCATTCTCATACCGATAGTGACTCAAACAGTGCCCAAAAGGAGGCTGAAACGGTTCAAGTGGCATCGCACAAACGAGCCGAAAACAAAATACATAATTACAAATCCAAAAAAGTTTTAACATATTCTTTACTGTTAAAAGGCGCAATATCGGTATATGTTTCACCGGTACACACAAAAAGGACAGGTACATGTAGCTCCTTGCCAATCGAAATAGCAATTCCGCCGCGTGCACTTGAATCGTACTTAGTTAAGACAACAGCGTCAATGCCAACTGCTTCTTTGAAAACTTCTGCTTGTCGTAAAGCGTTTTGACCGGTTGTAGCATCGAGCACGATGAGTTTTTTATAACAAGCGTCATCGGCTTTTGAACGAGCAATGCGGTCTATTTTTTGAAGTTCGCGTACTAAATCTTCTCGGTTATGGAGTCTTCCTGCGGTATCGACAAGGGCGAGTCCACTACCTGCGCTTTTTAGTGCTTCGCCTGCATCAAAAACAACTGCGGCTGCATCCCCTCCCTGCTGATTGGCAATAATCCTCATGCCCAATTTTTCTGCATGGTGTTTTAGTTGGTTTATAGCAGCCGCTCTAAAAGTATCGCCTGCAACTAAAAGTACATTAGTATTATGCTTTTCCCTGTAGTAGTTGGCAATCTTTGCGGCACTTGTTGTTTTCCCGACTCCATTTACACCGAGCAGCAACCATATATTTCGTTTGTCAGGCATTGGTACAAAAAAAGTTTCTTGTACATGTTTTTCCAAAATCTGAGAAAGTAAAAAGGGGAGTTCCGAAGGGTCTTTTAGTTTTTCATCTTTGACCAGTTTGCGTAATTCATCTTCAATGTGCAATGCAAGTGCCTGTCCGACATCGCCCTCTATAAGCGAATCAGTTAATTCTTCAAAAAAATGCTCATCAATGCGCTGATGTATTCTAAAAAGCGATTTTAAAGTTTCAGCAAAATTCTTTTTCATAATCTTTCACTTGTGAGTGTACTAAAAACGGGAATATTTTGCAAGTCCATTATTACGAGCAGAAGTTTTTTGTACTTCTTGATAATATCCACCTGACAGCCACCTGCCTGCCTATCCGCCGACAGCGGCTACACCCTGTAGGCTTACTAACAATACTTTGCTCTTAAAAAAGCGAGGGCGTTATTTGCAACGAAGTTTCCAGCAGGGCGAGCAGCGTCCTGCCTGTCGGCAGACAGGTAGCGAATCGTCCGTGTGATAATAGCTCGATAGATTGCTTCGGGCACTTATGCCCTCGCAATGACGGTTATTTTTTTAATTGTCACACGGACTTTGTTGCTACACCCGTTGCCTAACCTGCCTACCGTCAGGCAGGTGGCAACTACATCGCACAGGTTCACCAACAATACTATGCTTTAAAAAAGCGAGTCCGTTATTTGCAACGAAGTTTCCAGCAGGGTGAGCAGCGTAGCGAATCGTCCGTGTGACAACATTTTTTATTATCACACGGATTCGGAATTTCTACGAAATTCCATCATATTAAAATGTCATTCTTTGCCTGATGCACAGCAACATGACAATACTTTGCTCTTAAAAAAAAGCGAAACTCGTTAGAGTTGAGCCAATCCGTTTGTTAATACACTTAGAGATTGCTTCGGTTACGCCTAGTTGCAGCCTGCCTGACGGCAGTCAGGACAGGCAAGCGTCAGGAGCGGCAAAATATAGGGCGGTCAGGTTGTCGCTTGCTTTCCGTGCTATCACGGAGAAAGCGAAAAGTGTCCTTCTATTTTTGAAATAATACCTGAAGCCAAAACTTCACCAGCCCCATAAAAAACAGCAACTTGGCCTTGTGCAACGGCAAAATCTTTTTCTAGTAATGTTACTCGGAACAGCGCTTCAGGTGTGAGGCGGACATCTTTTCCGTTAGGAACTTTATAGTCAGAGGGCAAAAGGGCATGCACAATACAGCGTTTAGCCTGTGTTCTGTAGCGTGTCTTGACAGAAATCTGCACATCGTGTTCTTGTAAGGTTTCTAACAACTCGCTTGCTACTATATTGAGTTCACGCACAAAAAAATGAGCACAATAGAGGGCATTGCGCTCACCAACTACTATTGCATTTGTGTTGGCATGTTTTGCGCATACATATACGGGCTCACCAGTACTAATATGTAATCCACGCCGCTGTCCGATTGTATAATAGTGGAGCCCCTTATGCTGCCCCAGTATTGCTCCATCAGTTGACAAAAAATGACCGGGTAAAAATCGCTGCTGCGCAAACTGCTCAATCACTTTGGGATACTCACCGTCTGGCACAAAGCAAATATCTTGACTTTCTTTTCGTGAAACGGTAGGGAGTTTTTTTTGTGCTGCTATTACTTTGACTTGCTCCTTAGTATATTTTTCGAGCGGAAAGACAATGTGAGAAAGTTGGGTTTGACTGAGCCCCGCCAAAAAATAACTTTGATCTTTACTTATGTCAGGATTTGCTAAAAGTTGGTATCGTTGTTTTTGCTCGTTATACCGTATGCAAGCATAATGCCCGGTTGCAATAGCTTCAAAGCCTAGATCCTTACAAGCTTCCCACAAGGCACCAAATTTAATATATCGATTACAAATAAAGCAAGGGTTCGGTGTTTCTCCTTGCTCATATCCCTTGACAAAATAGTCAATGACAATACGACGAAATTGCTCGGTAAAATCAATGATACGGTAGTCTATGTTGAGTGCCTTTGCCACTTCACTTGCCGACTGTATATTTTCTTGTTGAGCTACATCAACTACATCCGTAACATGAAAGCGCATCGTTACGCCTGTTACTTCGTAGCCTTGTTCTTGTAAGAGACTTGCCGCGACAGAACTGTCAATACCGCCACTTAAACCAACAGCTATTTTTTTTTTCATATTGGCTCCTTACATTACCTATTCTTAGCGAGAGCATGCCGCAATAAAATGTGAAAAAAGGTTTCCCATTTTTTTGTCATGCCGACTAAGCATTTCAGGATGCCACTGCGTCCCAAGTATAAAATGTCCACCCTCATCTGTTATGTCGACACTTTCAAATGCTTCAATGATGCCATCACTTGCTCTGCCGGTGCAACGGAAACGAGGCGCTAAATCTTTTACAGCCATGTGATGAAAACTATTTACCCAGACTTCATCGCCTAGTATTGTGTGGGTGTATGAATCGGAAATAATGCTCACTTTGTGGACGGTTTCATCGTAGTGTGTTTTTTGTACATGTAACAGGCGAGCATCAGTTTCGGTAAAAATATCTTGATATAAGGTTCCCCCAAAAAACACATTAAGAATTTGTGCTCCACGACAAATCCCAAATAGGGGCTTTTTTACTGTACAAGCAGTTTCAATAAGTGCATACTCAAAGCTATCTCTCAAAGCACATGTTTCTGTCAAGTTTTTCTCTGCTTCGCCACCCCAGAGTTTTGGATGTACATCATGTCCGCCTGAAATCAAAATCCCATCAAGATGTGCCACTTGTTCTTGTATCGTGTTTTTGTCAAGTTCGCAGAGCGGAAGTAAAAAAGGAATACCGCCTGCTTGTACAATAGCATTCACATAGCACGCACTCACTAAAATATAGGTATAGCCTTCAAAGCCTTCTCTTTTGTCATAGGTATAATATGTGGTAATGCCAATTTTTGGACGATTATTCATAGCAGACTCCTACACTTATTGTTCAAGCATTATTTTTAAAAGGACAGTATCAGTTTCACGCATGCCCTGTGCTGCAAGGTCGCCTACTGCACAAATTGTTTTTTCAATATCGCCTTTTACAATACCGTCCCCTTCAGCAAAAGAAACACCTTCCACTGCCATTGTGTACGCTAAAAATGCGGTTTCTAAACCAGTAGCAGCCTTTGTTGCACAAGATACTTTTGCTCCATCGCATACCATACCTGAAATCGTGGCAAGCGAATTAGAAATAATGCGACAAATTGTGTCGTAGCCATATCCTTTCATGTATGCAATTCCTGCCATCGCCGCTGTTGTTGCACTTACCGCCCCACAGTATGCGGACAACTTTCCAATACCCGTTTTTTGATGATTCGAAATAAGGTTACTAACGATGAGGGAGCGGAGTTTTTTTTCTTCGCTCACGGCTTCTTCTTCTGCAAAAATGAGCACTGGAATCGAAACGCATAAGCCCTGTGTACCGCTTCCAGAGTTCGTGACAACAGGGGAAGACATGCCGAGCATGCGAGCTTCTATTGCTGCTACAAGGGCAATCTTGGCCTTTGTAATAGGCAAGTGGTCAATGCTCATCTGTGTGGCGGCTCGTTGAAGTGCCTTTGCAATACTCTTTTCAGGCAAGGCCTGAAACCCCTCTCGAAAAATACGACTATTCAAGGTTTCCTGATGTGTTAAAATATCGGAAACAGAATCCAGATCTACCGTATCCGCAAAATGCAAAATATCCTTTATATTCAAACAGGCGCGGTCAATCTTTGAAGCGACACAATCCGCCATACTATAGTTTTCGAGCTGAAGAACAGCCCCATTTTTTACCACTTTTACAATATTAGTATGTGAATGTATTAACTCGGCAAAAACAGTATTATGCTTAGATTTTCCTTCTATGGTAATATGTAAAACAGCAGGGGATTGCAAGTGTTCTACTTTGACAATATCTCGTTTTAAAAGTTCATGCAAGCGAGCCCTATCGGCATCAGAAAACGCATTGAGCACCTCCAAAGACGCTTGCCAGTTTTTTGAAATAACCCCTGCTAATACTGCAACTTCAATGCCTTTTAAGCCCCCAGTATTTGGAACAGTCACCGATTTTACATTTTTAATAATATTTCCACTACACTTAATGCTAATTGCGAGCGGTTCTTCTTCAAGTGCGTCAGCAAAACGAGCGGCCAAAAGTGCAATAGCAATCGGTTCAGTACAACCGAGCGCCGTAAGCAATTCTTCTTTCAAAATATCAGAATACTGATTCATATAAACCTCTTACACATACCTATTCCATGCGTATTCTCAAGATATTTGTTGATTATAGTATAAAACACTAATAAATGCTAGTGGGGCTTTCGTGCATTCGCTCAAAAATGTTAGTCTAGCATCATATCTGGTAGCATAAGACACCCAAAGAAATCATTGTAGTGGATAGGTATTTCGTGTGGGATACCTTCTGCCAGTGGGGCGAACCAGCAAAGCAATCTCTGCTTACCTCGTCATTGCGAGGGCATGAGTGCCCGAAGCAATCTATCGAATTATTATCACTCAGGACGATTCGCTAACGCTGCTCACCCTAACGGGCTCGCTCTTTTTAAGTGAGGCTAAGCCGTGTAGTGAAGCCGATGTTAATCGGCGTGCGTAAGCAACAAATCCGTGTGATAATAAAAAAAAGGTTTTTCACACGGACCATTCGCTACGCTGCTCGGGCTAACGCCCTCGCTTTTTTTGGACTAGGTATTGTTGGTAAACCGTGCGATGTAGTCGCCGCCTGCCTGACGGTAGGCAGGTTAGGCGACGGGCGTAGCAACAAAGTCCGTCTGACAATGTTACATT
>JAFTEH010000016.1 GCA_017453745.1 Spirochaetaceae bacterium | reverse complement strand
CAGGATGTAGACGGTGCGTAAGCGCGAGAATTAAAAATATAATTTTCTCAATTTTTAATTCTCGGCCACTTTGAAAAAACAAGGATGTTTTTTCAAAGTGCATTTGCTTCGGTCAAAAGGGTGTCTTTTCCCTTAGTATTTAGGTGCAGGAAAAAACAATCCCTGCAAAACTTGATTTCCATGCTCAAGCACTTGTAAAACTTATAAAAATATGTACAATACGCAAAATTAAGGTACTGTCTTATGCTTAAAGAACGATTAGAAAACTTAAAACTAAAATATAACGAAGTTTCCCAAATTGTTGAAGATCCTGAATTAGTAAAAGATGCAAAACGATACAAAGAAGTAATGCGTGAGCACTCGTATCTTTCGACAGTAATGGCAGAATACGATAAGCATCTATCACTTGAAGTTCAAATTGAACAAGCAAAAGAACTTGTGCACACTGAAGAGGATGTAGAACTTCGGGAAATGGCTCGCTCCGAACTACACGAACTTGAACTTGCATACGAAAAAAGTGAATCACAACTTAAATTACTGCTTATTCCACCTGACCCACTTGAAGAAAAAAATATTATTATGGAAATTCGGGGCGGTACAGGAGGAGAAGAAGCGGCTCTTTTTGCAGCAGACCTATACAAAATGTACACACACTTTGCTGAAACAAAGGGCTGGAAGTGTGAAGTGCTATCACTTAATGAAACAGAACTCGGTGGGTTTAAAGAAATTGTCTTTTCGATTTCTGGTAAGTATGTTTACGGAAGCCTGCGCTATGAATCTGGAGCACACCGTGTACAACGCGTGCCTACAACCGAAAGTTCTGGGCGCATTCATACCAGTGCTGTGACCGTGGCGGTTTTACCCGAAGCAGAAGAAACTGAAATAGACATACGGCAAGAAGACTTACGCATTGATGTTATGCGCGCAGGCGGACCTGGCGGACAATGCGTCAACACAACAGACTCGGCAGTACGCATTACCCATTTACCAACGGGGATTGTCGTAATATGCCAAGACGAAAAAAGCCAAATTAAAAATAAGGCAAAAGCAATGCGTGTTCTTAGGAGTCGCTTATACGATTTAGAAGAAGGAAAAAAACAAGCCGAGCGTTCTGCCGACCGAAAAAATCAGGTCGGAACAGGAGACCGCTCCGAGCGAATACGCACCTACAATTTTCCGCAAAACCGCGTTACCGACCACCGTATCAACTTGACACTATACCATCTGGATACGATTATGCAGGGCGATATGGCCGAACTTGTAGATACTCTTTGTGTTGCCGCTCGTGAAAAAATGCTTACAGAAACAGCCGTATAGTCGGGCATAGGAGACCGTTTCGTGCATAGCAACACTCGTGCCAACCGATGTACAAGACCGACACAGGACAAATACACGAACACCACATACACAGTGACCGTACACCTTGTATTGCAGTGTAGCCTGTACTCTGCTTAAACAGAACGCTTGACCATCAAGATACGGTATGTTGTGAGTTTAGCTCAAGATACCATTGCACGAACCTCGTAACGAAAACGCCACACTCCTCGCCCCACAGAAAATAATGCTTATGGACCTTACTGACACACACGATACAACTATCGGCTCAATGCGCAAACACGCAACGGCATATTTACACGCAAGCCTTTCAAAAAAACTCAAAACCTATACCCACACCGAAGCGGCACTTGATGTCGATATTATTTTACAACACAGCCTGCGCCAACCACGAAGTTATCTCTTGTCGCACCCTGAAACGCCCCTTTCACCGCAACAGACGACACATATCAGACAGGCACTGACACTACGCTCCTCCGGGCTCGCTATCGCTTATATCACGCAGCAAAAAGAATTTTTCGGACTACCCTTTTTTGTCAACACAGATGTTCTCATCCCCAAACCCGACACCGAAACCCTCGTTGAAACGGCGCTTTTAAGCCTCACACCGCCATTTGCCCACCCCTTCCGAATTTTAGATACTTGTTGCGGTTCTGGTTGCATTGGAATTAGCCTTGCAAAAAATCTTGTTTCTTCTATTATTAAAAATGGGGTGCATTATAACAACCTGATTCTCTCAACGGATTCTGCAAAGCGTGCCGTTTTTACTAAAAAACCTCATACCCCTGCTATAGAATTAATATGTCAAGATATTTCCCCACAGGCATTATCCGTAGCAAGTTATAACGCCCACACACTTTTACACGCTGAAAGAGCAAAAGGCTCAATATGCGTGCACTTTGACTTAGCAGATGCAAGCCGTCCATACTCCCAAACAGATTATTTTGACTGCATCACAGCCAACCCACCATACATTCCCAGAGCACTTGTAGAACGCCTTTTACAAGATGGTCGTGGCGAGCCAGGCTTAGCTCTTGACGGAGGACTTGACGGCTTGCACTTGTATGCGGCCATCGCAAAAAACTGCTACACAAGCCTCAAACCAAATGGAAGCGTTTTTATTGAAGCAGGCGAATACAATATAGCAAAAGCAAGTATGTTATTTGCTGAAGCAGGCTTTAAACAGATACGCATATTCAATGATATAACAGGTGCTCCTCGCCTCTTTTCTGCTCGCAAATAGATAATAAAATATCAACTTTGAACACCCGCTTTGCTACTTGCTCGTTTTGATACCCGTTCAAGTATCTCCCCCGCATATTTTATCCGCTCCCTTATGTAACTTTGAATGAGCATTATCGGTTTTAGGATTTGATTTTAGGTAATCTCTAAAACTTTGTTTTTTAGAGGCTCCATTTAGTATCACAAGGATGTACACTATGGCAGAACTCAGTTTCGATAAAGCAAAAGAAGTTATAGATAATGGGCTTGGGGAAGCAAAAAAACTGCTTGGAGATGGGGGCAAGATGAAAGAGCTTTTGTCACAAGCAGAAGAAAAAATTAAAACACTCCCGCTCGTTGGGGAAGATATTACAAACATACCGGTAATTATTTCCATGATTAAATGCTACATTACAAAGGAATATACCGAAGTCTCTGTAAAAGTTATTGCTTCGGTTGTAAGCGCCCTTATCTACTTAATTAAACGCAAAGATGTAATTCCTGACAGTATTCCTGTTTTAGGCTTGGTAGATGATGTTGCTGTCATTACCTTAGTAATGAAATTAAATAAGCCCGAAATTGATGCCTTTAAGGCATGGCGAGAAACTCAAAAAAAATAAGCCAAAAAGATAAAAAGACAAGCCCCTTATAGTGCGTACCTACACGGTAAGAGGGCTTGTCTTTTTGTATGTGCACCTTGCTCGTAATGATAGGCCAACGATTTAGTCTAAATTTATTCTAAAATACTTGACCTTTTTTTACTTTTTGTTAGCATAGTTATATTAGTATATGACGGTATTTAAAAACACAACGAGGGGTTTTTGTTCTTTAGATAAAATAATTTTTAAGCAGGTTTCTACCCCCCCCCATTCAATAAAAAAGTATCTATATATTAAAGATTATCAAACATCATACGATTTTCTATACAGGCAGTAGAAAAAAGTACAAAAGTTTTGCTTTGAAGGAGTTTTTGTGGCTTATGAAAAATGCTCGTTTTTCTCATAACTTTAAGCGATTTCCTGTGTCAGTTCGTTTATTGGTATTTTGTTTACCCCTACCGATTATCTGGCTTATCATCATGTCGATTAGTATGCATACTCGATTTACTAAAGTTATCCAATCAGAATACGAATCTAACCTCAAGGAGAAACTTATCCTTATTGACACAACGCTTGAAACCTATTTTTCAAATGTAAAAAACAGCGTTGAATACATTGCCCAAAGCGCACTTCTCGAAAGTTCATCGCAAGCTATTACTTCATATCTATACAAAAATGACCCAAGTGGCGCAACGGAAATGACTCCGTGGTTAAATGGCGAATACGAAAATTCTGTGTACGAATTTTTTAAGGAAGTTCTGGAGCATACACCAAGTCTTGCAAACGCTGGCTTTGCACTAGAATCAAATGCAGGTATTGTGGAAATTCCCTTACAAACGAGAAAAAATGGCTACGACCCACGCACGCGCGACTGGTATAAACTCGCACAATCAAATCCTGGAAAGGTAACCTTTACTAATGCACGAGCAACCACATACGGCACAATAAACTATTCTGTTGTATCACCTGTTCTCCATGAGGATGGCTCGTTTAAGGGCGTACTTTCATGTGCAGGAGATTTAACAGAGCTTTTATCGTTGGTGAGTGCTGTAGCAAATCAAACAGGGCTCAACCTCATTTTAGCAGATGTTTCAGGCTTTGTAATTGTCAATACACTAGAACCAGATAATATTTTCAAAAACGTAAATGAATTAGGCATACCTGAATTAGAAAATTATGTTGCAGGCGGCACGGATAGAATTCCAGCTGTTTTTAATAACCAAAAATATGTTATTGACATGAGCCCTTCCAAACAGGATTTTTTGAAACTAAACTTTGTCGTTTTTGATTCACAACAGGAGGTTACTTCTACAATACAAGGTATTACAACCTTTGTCACTATAGAATTTGTGATTGCCATTTTATTGATTGCTGTCGTTATAGGTTTAGTTGCTCGTGCCATCGGTAAGTCGCTCAAACAGGTATCTCAAGCACTCGGAGATATTTCTGAAGGTGAAGGTAACTTGACAGCATTTTTATCGATTAAAGGGAATGATGAAGTCAATGATATTGCGGTTTCCTTTAATAGAACTATTTCAAAAATAGCCGAAATTGTCCGCCGTGTCAAAGAAACAATGAAAGATCTCAATGAATCTGGGGATAATCTTTCGTCAAGTATGGGTTCTACGGCTTCGGCAATCTCCAATATTACGAGCAATATTGATAGTATAAAGGGTCAGGTTATAAGCCAAGCGTCAAGTGTTACAGAAACAGCCTCGACAATGGAGGAAATTATCCGTACTATAAAGTCGTTAAATAGAGCTGTCGAAACTCAAACTTCCAATATTCAGGAATCCAACACCTTAATTGAAGAGATGGTTTCAAACATAGTGCAAACCACAAAGTTACTAGAAGAAAATGATGATGCAATACAAAACCTTAGTATTGCAACTGATGATGGACGAAGCACATTAGCAGAATCTAATGCAGTAACCCAAAAAATTGCCGAAGAATCTGATTCTCTTATGGAAGCCTCTAATATTATTCAGCATATCGCAGAGCAAACGAACCTCCTCGCGATGAATGCGGCAATCGAAGCGGCACATGCGGGCGATGCTGGAAAGGGCTTTGCTGTTGTTGCTGATGAAATCCGCAAACTTTCAGAAGAATCCACAAATCAAGGTAAGGCAATTACTTCTACGCTCAATATGCTCAGTGCAGAAATTGACTCGCTTTCATCTTCATCTAAGGTTGTAGAAGAAAAGTTCAGTGTTATTTTTAACATGGCTTCGCATGTACAATCGCTTAGCTCTAAGTTGACAAAATCGCTTGACATACAAGAATCAAACAGCAGAAGGGTTCAAGCAACAATTCGGTCAATCAATCAAATGTCAACTGAAGTAAGGCAAGGTTCTGACGAAATGATAAAAGGGAGCGAAGAAGTTGCCGTTGAAATGCAAAATCTTAATGTAATGACACGCAAAATCACCGATGCGATGAATGAAATAACAAGTGAAGCAAATTCTATCAACAATGCTATTAAACAAGTGACAGAAATCACCCAAGCGAATAAGTCAAGTATTGATGCCGTGACACAGGAAGTTGGAAAGTTTAAAGTATAGATTTACAAGGCTTTGTTCAAAGACTTATTCTTGTGCAAAAAGCAAGAATGTTTAAATTGATGTGTGCTCTTTGGCATATACACCGATGCCAAAAAGCGCAAAGTCATATTTAACAGGGTCTTCTGGACAAAGGCTTTTTAATACAGAACTAACCTCATACACGGCTTTTGCATCATTGGCATTTCGTTCAAGTATACCGAGTTGGCGGCTCACCCGCGCTGAATGGACATCAAGGGGCACATACAATTCCTGTGGTAAAATCGTTTTCCATATTCCAAAGTCCACTCCTCGCTTTGAGGGACGAACCATCCACCTCAAAAAGAGATTTAGCTTTTTGGCAGCAGAACCGGCTTGCATATTCCCGATGTGCTTATGGGTTCGTTCTGGCAAATGCGCACACAAACGCTCCCGGAACCTCTGCATTCGCACCGATAAGGCTTCGTCCTTACCTTCCTTTTTAAATAAACCTTCTAAGGATGTAAGCCCAGCGTCTTTATACAATGAGCGTAAAGCGCTTGCAAGTGCAAAGGCATCTTCTCCATTAAAAGTACGATGATAAAAAGTTCGTATACGAGAAAAATCTTTTTCAGATGCTTTTGTTATAAAATCAGAGGGAGAGCCTTCAAAAATATCTAATAGCTTTTCTCCGCTTTTAAGGATTGCCTTGCGATTCCCCCACGCAATTATAGAAGCAAAAAAAGCCGCAATTTCAATATCTTGTTTTTTTGTAAATCGGTGCGGAATAGATATTGGGTCATTTTCGATAAATTCAGGACATTCATACAATTCAGCGGCTCGGTTTAATGTTCTCTCTATTTGTTTTGATACCGTAATAGTGGGATTTTCTCGCATGTCGTATATCCTATAAAAGCAAGTAAAAAAAACAAGCCTTTTGTATAAACGGTCTTGCAATAACGCTCATAACACGGCACTCTTACGAATACATTTTGTGCGATTTTATTCTGTGCAATTTTTTGTACGGAGGGAAGCACAAAATGTGAATATCGGTCAAGCCATAATAACTGAGGTTAAGCGAATAAACTTCAACAAAATAAGCATGGTAGGAAAACCCCGACACTAAAAAAAAATTCTAACATTAAACTTTATTTTGCCGACAAGTATACAAAATGTCTAGGCAAATTGTAATTGGTGGGAAAGGAAGCGTTAAAAAATTAGCGATAGGTGGTGGGGCGCCCATTTCGATACAGAGCATGTGGAAGGAGCCGCTTCTTGGGGCAGATATATCCAGCATACTTGACAAACTTGACACCTTAAGTAAAATGGGAGCGGATATTATGCGCTTTGCTGTACCTGATATGGAAAGTGCCACTATACTAACGGAGTTGTCAAAGCGGAGTTCAGTGCCGCTTGTCGCCGACATTCACTTTGATTATCGGTTGGCGCTCGCTTGTATGGAAGGGAATATCGCAGCTGTGCGTATCAATCCAGGAAATATAGGCAGCATCGAAAATGTCAAGTCTGTTGTCAAGTGTGCAAAAGATACTGGCACTGTATTACGCATTGGTGTAAATACAGGTTCTTTACCAAAAGACATTTTAGGTGAATCTCTGCCTCAGGCTCTGGTGTCGGCAGCCATGTACGAAGTGAACATATTTGAACAACTCGGTTTTACCGATTATGCTGTATCGTTAAAAGCGTCAAATGTTGAAGATACGGTACAGGCAAACATGGACTTTGCGGCACAATGCGATGCGCCTTTGCATTTAGGCGTGACAGAAGCGGGACCGCCATTGACAGGGGCAATAAAAACAAGTATTGCCTTTTATAGACTTTTATCCGCTGGTGTTGGAGACACCATCCGAGTAAGTCTTTCGTCAAGTTGCGAGCAGGAACTTATTGCAGGGCGCGAGATTTTGCGCTCATTAGGGAAAACCACACAAGGCGTACACTTGGTGTCGTGTCCTCGCTGTGGCCGAAATGGTTTTGATGTTCATTCATTTGTCAAGCGCTGGGAACATCGCTTGTTTCAAATAAAGAAAAACTATACTATTGCTGTTATGGGCTGTGCAGTCAATGGACCTGGCGAAGCAAAAAATGCTGATCTCGGTATTAGTGGTGGAAAGGATTTTGCTATCATTTTTAGGAATGGAAAGATTGTGCAGAATATATCGCTTAAAAACATGACAACGAGCGAGCAGGAGAAAAAGATTGATGAAATATTTGAACATGAACTTGCGTTGCTGTAGGTTTTATAGTATATTACAAAAAGCAAAAATTTTTTGTCTAGTATTGAGCTGTGTTTTATATAGCCTTATTACATTGGCATGCACAAATAAAAGTACAAATGCAGATTTAGAAAATTTTGATATGCCAAATCCAGAAAACAAACAAAAAATTTTTGTCAATACGACTGAACATGACACAGCACAGACGATTGCACAACACAGTTCTGAACCTGTTTGGGTGTATTTACAACAAGCGAAACGGGCATTCGATACGGGGCTTGTTTCTGATGCAGTCAAACTTGCAAATGAAGCAAAAGACATCAATCGTACACAGTATACCGAACTTATAAATAAGTTAAGGCGGTTTTTAGATTACTTTCACTACAAGATAGAAAACACATCAATCACTTCCCTGTATAATGCGCTCTATGACCATGACGAAATTGAATTGTGCAAAAACTTAGATGCGGTTTTTAAACTTCGCTCAATTAAGCAAATGTCAAACTCCTTAGAACATCTTTTTGACTTTTTAGCAGACTGCGCTCAAGCCCTACCAGAAAGCGATTATATCATCGGGAAGGTTTTTCAAACACAGGGCGAATATAAGCAAGCACAATTATATTTAGAACGGGCCTGGCATGACAAAGATTTTTTAGAAAACCAAAATGAAAAAATCATAGTACTTTCTGCTTTAGCCGAGATTGCAGAATCCCTACAAGACCCAGATACCGAAGAAATGTACCTTCTCGCAATTCTTTCTGAAGATTCTCTATTTGGTGAAAAAAATAAAGCGAGTTCTAAATTTTCGGCAATGTTAAAAAGTATTTTAAATCAAAAAAATCTTGAAAAGTTTTTTTTGCTATACCGTCATCAAGAAATAAATCAGCTTGCTGCATATAATAAACTGACAGAACATTACATAAAAAATGAAAAATACGAAAAAGCTCTCGAAACGGCGGCTTGTGCTGTCTGCATTATTACAACGCATATTGAAGAATATGTAAAGCGAGCGCATTTTTTATTTGAGTACACAAGCATTGACGATTTATTGTCACAAGCATCAAAGGACGCAGATCTCTGCGAATGGGCACAGAAACAAGGCTTTTGGGAAGCGTATATACGGTTTGCCGATATTTTATATGAACTGGAGTTGTATTCTCAAGCCGAAGATGTTTATGCTTCTGTTGCGAGTGCTGTTCCCGATTTTTACATTGCACGACGCGCCTTTTACGCTATTCAAAAAATTAGGTTCTACTACGCAGAACAATCCGTCAATGAAACAAATGACGAATGATATTATGGGAACCTCTAAAAAATTTTTAAATTTTGAGTTTTTAGCAGTGCCCTTATGTTAGTAAAACACTTGCAACGGAGTAAAAAAAAAGTAAACTCTTTTTGAGGCTAACAATGAAATATATTACAAGTATCTTGTTTTGTTTTCTCTGTATTTTACCAGTTTTTGCTTACGGCAAAAAGGAGGCTCGTTCATTGAGTAGTGAATACTTTGAAATTGCCAATGCATACGCCGACCTCTCAAACTATGATAAGGCTATTTTGTTTTATCAAAAAGCAGCAACGGATAAAACTTTTTCAAATGCAAGCCAGTATAATATGGCACGAATGTATGGGTTAAAAAATGATTGGGAAACTGCTGCCGGTATTTTAAAAAAACTAGCGACTGATGCACCTGAAAACACTCTTATCCTACGAAGTTATGGATATGCTCTTGCCTCATCAGGACACACAAAACAGGCACTCGAAATATACGCACAACTTGCACAAAAAGAACCCGAAAATCCTGAAGCACAATTAGATTATATACGCTTGCTCGTGTTTGCAAAGGAGTACGAACTTGCTCGTTCTGAAATAGAAAAAGCAATACAAACCTTTCCTACGGCGGAAGAACGCAATCAATTTGAAACAATACTCAAACAAATTGATGAAGAAACCACAAGTAAATAAAACTATTGACAAATCGCATTAAGATGTAAAACAAAAAACACACCGTGCATCTAAAAACTTTTAAAATTCTATTTTTTAACTACCAGATAGTATCTAAAATCCCAAAAGTGAGTTTTTTGATATTCCTTAAAATAAATTATTAAGTCATTTTTTTATTTAGCCGATACTTCTATATAAGGAGATTGTAAATGGAAGCAGTCACACTCGATCTAGCAACTAGCATTGATAGAGCAAAAGAACCAGCCGAGCATAAAAAAGAGAATGACAGTATTCCTCATCGGAATGGTGATAGTTTTTTGTCTATTTTAAAAAATCTTACATCTCGTCTTGAAACTGAAAACACACATGACAACTTAGAAAATACCGATACGGATAATCTGGCTGATTCACTGCAAGCGCGCATAAAGGGGCGTAATACAAGTCAGTTAAAACAAGACAATCTTGACAAGACAGATATAACACACAGTAAGGAAAAAACAATGACTGATCTAGAATATGATTTTGATGAAGAAGTGCGAATCAGGGAAATGTTGGCACAAATAGAAAACGCAGAAGCTGTACCTATTTCTGCAATAAGCGAACGCAGTACAGCCCCAGTTGAAAATACACTTTCCCAAAATAGCACGAGCGAACGCCCAAAAAGTTTACTGCAAAGTCTTATGGAACACGACGCAACAAAACTCAATGATGATGTGCTTTCCGAACTTGTACAACAAGCCGAAAAAGGAAAATTTGAACATGCACAAGGAAAAGTTAAAAAGTTTGACGCTCTTGCATCGGTACGCATAAACAAAAACACCGATGACAAAAATCCAACAGAAACAAGTATTTCAGTTGAACCTAATACAAAAAAAATACTAAAAAAGATTTCCGTAGAAGACTACCGTAATGCAAATGCACAAAGCAATGAAGCAATTTCATTTGGAACTCATAAAAGTGGTAGTGAGGAGCGTGTGTCAACTGAAAGCATTTCCCCCAAAGAACTGACTATTGAGTTGCCTGCTCTCAATTCTGAAACCGTGTATACACTCATAGACAATACGCAAACTATATCTGCCAATGAAACAAACTCGACACAAGAAGCAAGTTCTTTTTCGCAGTTGTTAGCACAACAACTTTTGAACACAAACGAAGATATTGTACAGGCAGGAAAAATCATTCTTCGTGACAACAATGAAGGTGTAATTCGTTTACAACTGCAACCTGCGCAACTCGGGCACGTTCGTATTGAATTGGAAATGCGAGAAGATAAAAAACTTTCTGGTAAAATTTTTGTTGATTCAAAAGAGGCGCTATCAGCCTTTGAAGAAAGCATACACGAACTAATCGCAGAATTTGAAAAAAATGGATTTACAACAACAGGATTTCAACTGTCATTAAACTATTCAGAAAATCAACAGATGCAATTTAATGATACACAAACTTTTTTTGGATTTTCTGATTTGTACGAAGATGATTTACTACTAAGGTCAAGTGTAGACCTGTCCGAAAATATAACTGGTTTTGGGCAAGCTGAAACGATAAATATTTTAGCTTAAAAATGGGAACGCTAAAAAGCGCCAGAGGATTTATCGTCAAGTGCTTTTAGCGTTATCGGAGAAATAGCAATATCAAAAAGTATGTTTGCGATATTGCGTCAAATATAAAAGGAAATGTAAATGGAAATACAAAATGCTATGCCAACTTGGGAAATGAGTGCTAAAGAAAAGGCATTATTAAATCTTGAAGTGGATCGATTAAATAAAGAAACATTTGGTTCACGAATGCCAAAACAAGAGCTCGGTAAAAATGATTTTTTGGAATTGTTAATTGCACAACTTACCCATCAAGATCCAACGAGCCCTGTTCAAGATACAGAATTTATAGCGCAAATGGCGCAGTTTTCATCGCTGGAACAAATGATGAACATGACAGAAAGTTTAACATTTATGAATGAAACACTTTCATCATCGGCAGCAGTTAATGCCGTCGGTAAAACGGTAGAACTTGACACAATGGGCGAAACCATTCTAGGCTTTGTAACAGCAACCAAACCTGGCGCAACACCCGAAGTGCAAGTAAATGGCTCGTGGTATTCTTGGAAGGATGTAAAAACAATTTACGAAAGCAACTAAATAAAATGACAATCTGCGTTCTTCTAAGTATAAGCATGTCAAAAAAGCCACTTATACTTAAAAAGCGTGATACTAAACTAGACAAAACAAGCGGAGGATAGGCTAATATGATGAGATCACTTTACTCAGGAGTTTCTGGTATGCAAAACCATCAAACGAGAATGGATGTTATCGGAAACAATGTCGCAAATGTAAACACGACAGGATTTAAACGCGGGCGTGTCAACTTTCAAGACTTAATTTCGCAACAACTAAATGGAGCATCACGCCCTACCGAAAATCTCGGTGGTGTAAATCCAAAAGAAGTTGGACTTGGTATGATGGTTGCGACTATTGACACAGTACATACACAGGGGACACTACAAACCACTGGGATTAACACGGATATTGCAGTATCTGGGAACGGCTTTTTTGTACTAAAAGATGGCGAAAAAGTTTTTTATACGCGTGACGGAGCATTTGGAATTGACAGAGATGGCACTTTAGTAAATCCTGCTAACGGCATGCGTGTGCAAGGCTGGATGGTTCAAGAAACAGATGGCATGCGTGTACTAAACACTTCGGGTAATGTCGAAGATCTCGTCATACCGGTCGGACAAAAAATTGACGCACGAGCAACTACAATGGTAAACTACGCTTGTAACCTTGACAAACGATTACCAGTACTCCCCGAAGGTGCAACTGCAAGCGAAATACTTCAGTCAACTTGGAACACCCAATTCAAAGTGTATGACACTTTTGGAAATACACAAGAACTTACAATATCTTTTGCTCGCGTGCCTGGCACAACTAACCAGTGGCAAGGCACTGTCAATGTACTTGATCCAATTGGGGGGCTTGATACGGCTACACGCACAGGCGTTGGGACAACCGATGGAGTGGGAAATACATTTATCCTCGAATTTGACAATTTTGGGCATTTACTTCAAGTGACAGATTCAGCAGGGAATGTCACCCCAGAAGGTGGTATGGTGGTATTGCAAGTTTCGTATAACATTCCAGAAGCAACGGTAGGTCCTGATGGAGAACCCACAAGAACAACATTTTCTGTCAACCTCGGTGAAGTAGGTACTTCAAGGAGTTCTGTTACACAATTTGCCGAAACAAGCACGACAAAGGCATACACTCAAGACGGATACTCAATGGGTTATTTAGAAAACTTTAAAATTGACAATAGCGGTGTGATTACTGGAGTGTACTCTAATGGTATTCGTCAAGATATTGGACAAATCGCTATGGCAAGTTTTACTAACCAAGGTGGTCTCGAAAAGGCAGGCGAAAACACATACATAGAATCAAACAACTCTGGTTATGCAAATATTTCTACCGCAGGTACAGTCGGTAAGGGAAAGTTAGTTGCAGGCACACTTGAAATGAGTAATGTTGACCTTGCAGACCAATTTGTTGATATGATTGTTACACAAAGGGGATTCCAAGGTAACGCAAAAACGATTCAAACGGCAGACACATTACTTGAAACAGCCTTGAGTTTAAAGCGCTAATTTGATATAATATAAGTAGGCAACTTCCCAACGGCAATCTCTAAAAATCACTAACATGAATTTTAGGGAGCCCGAAAGTACTGCCTACTTTAGTCTCTAAAAACTGACGAGGTATTTCGTTCCCTCACGGTGTTTTTAGATGTAGCAGAAAATAAAATGTTTTTACCTTATAATTTTATGGTAGGAACGATTGAGTACCTAAGACAAAATTTGATTTTTAGTTTTTGTAGGTGCATATAATCTTTTAGGACTATCTTATGATAGAAGTAACACGCTTAAATGGTAAAACATATTGGTTAAACCCACACCAAATTGAAACTATTGAAAGTAACCCAGATGTTACTATAAAGTTGCTTTCGGGAAACACGCTTATTGTAAAAGAAACGCCCGAACAGATAATTGATAAAATAGTTTCGTACCGCAAAAGAATTGGCGTGTTCAAAAACGAATTATGAGTAAGTGTTTATGATACTTAGGATACTAACACTATTTTTGAGTCTGTAGAGACACTTACAATAAGGAAAATATATGGATATAGCTTCGTTTATTGGTATTTTTGGTGGTATCGCAGTTGTTATTTTTGGTGGGTACACCGGTGGCTCGCTGGGTGGCTTGTTCCATGTACCATCTCTTTTTATCACCTTAGGCGGTTCGTACATGTGTTTGTATGTGTCGTTTCCGCTACACTATGTTGTCGGGGTGTTTAAAGTTATCGCTCGTATTTTCCGCAAAATTGACTATCACGAAAAAGAACTTGTACAAAAACTAATTGCACTGTCGGAAAAAAGTCGCCGTAATGGGCTTTTGGCTTTGGAAGAAGAGATTGATGATTTTGAAGATCGCTTTATGCGTACAGGTCTTCAAAATGCTATTGACGGCATTGACGGCGAAGCTATCCGCGCCCTTATGGAAAATGAGTTGAGCCAGATGGAAGCACGCCATGCTGTATGGATTTCTGTTCTTAATTCTTGGGCAACTTTAGCGCCAGGTTTTGGTATGTTGGGTACGGTTATGGGTCTTATTGGTATGTTGAGCCAACTTGAAGATAAGTCTTCACTTGGTCCTAACATGGCAACCGCTTTGGTTACGACCTTTTACGGTTCTATCTTGGCAAACTGGCTCTTTATCCCTATTGCAACAAAACTTCAGTACCAAAACGATTGCGAAGTGCGTGCTAAAGAAATGATTATTGAAGGTGTTTTGGGCATTCTCGCAGGGGATCATCCTCGTATTTTAACTCAAAAACTTATGACCTATCTTGAACCAAAAGATGCTTCGGCTATTGAAGCAGAATTTTTGAAGGATTAGTTTTATGGCGCGTTCAAGAAAAAAAGCAAAAGGTGCAACACAAGGTTGGCTTACCACCTATTCCGATATGATTACATTGGTGCTTTGCTTTTTTGTTATGCTTTTTAACCCTAACGAAATAGACGAAGTACAACTACAAGCGCTTGCTTCCATTTCGGGAGACCCCACAAAAGGTGGCGTTTCGCTTTCAACTGGGCGTGCATCTGATTTGGGGAATACGATTAACTCATTACCGTCAATGGACAAAGGAAAAACTATGGGAACTGCCCTAAAAAAAGCGGTTTCCCTTTTTACCCCAGAAATTAAAAGCAATAAAATGACTGTCACAAGCGATGAACGAGGTGTTGTGATTTCGCTTTCAGCAGATGCTTTTTTTAGTCCTGGTAGTGCCGAACTCAATATTGAAGAAACTCGCGACACTATATTGCAACTCGCTCAATTTCTTTCGTCCGATGTTGTTGGAAACCGAAAATTTCGAGTTGAGGGACACACAGATTCCGCCCCTGTGGATGGTGATGACTGGACAAGCAACTGGGAACTTTCTTCGGCTCGTGCGGTCAATGTGCTACATCGCTTAACCGATTTTGGAGCGAACGAAATGCGCTTTTCAGTTGCAGGATATGCTGACACACAACCCAAATTTTCCAACGACACGGCTGAAGGGCGAGCATATAATCGGCGTGTCGACATTATTATACTTGATGATGCACATTTTTAGTACTTATCTATGAGTCTAAATCTGATATTTCTCGCTAGCAATAACTTCGATACTGTTCTCTTTTTTATTGTCACTCAGGACTTCGTTGCTATGCCCGTCGCCTAACCTGCCTACCGTCAGGCAGGCGGCGACTACACCTCGCAGGCTTTTTAACAATACCTAGTCAAAAATAGCGAACCCGTTATTTGCAACGAAGTTTCCAGCAGGGCGAGTAGCGTCCTGCCTGTCCTGACTGCCGTCAGGCAGGCGGCAGACAGGTAGCGAATCGTCCGTGTGACAACTTTTTTTTCATTATCACACGGACTTTTTTATTGTCACACGGATTCGAAATTTCTACGAAATTCCATACAATTTACAGTGTCACACGAACTTTGTTACTTACGCACACCGATTAACATCGGTTTCACATCACGGCTTAGCATTAGCGAGCCCGTTATTTGCAACGAAGTTTCCAGCAGGGTGAGCAGCGTAGCGATTCGTCCGTGTGATAAACCTTTTTTATTGTCACATGGACGAATCGCTACGCCCGTCGCCTAACCTGCCTACCGTCAGGTAGACGGCGACTACACTTTGTTTTAATAATTACCGATTAATCGTTTCGTTCCGTTGTAAGAACTTAATGAGTTCAGTGCGGCGGATGTTCCATTCATTTGAGCCTTCGACTTTGTAGGCGTTTAATTGTTTGGATGAGATGAGGCGATAAACTGTCGTCGAGGAAATCCGTAATGTGAAAGCTACTTCCTGGACACTCATCAAAGAGGGAAGATTGTTGATGTATTCTTCTGTACCGAGGCTTTCGAACCAAGGTTCGTTTGTAGTAGTCATAGAGTTCCTCCTCGCTGATGCGGTATTGTCCACCGACTTGCAAACCGACGAGCTCGTATGTCTTGATGAGATAATAGATATGGGCTTGTGGAATGTGCGTTTTGGTTAGAGCCGATAAAATCAAAGCACATTCTTTTGTTGATAACAAGAATTCTTTTTCCATTACTTTGTTGCATGCTAGTGTTAGCCTTTTCCTCACAAATCATTATACGCTTAAAAAATCTTCCGTTTTCTAATTTTGACGAATGGGTTTAATTGGTTTGTCGGGGTTAAAACCTTTTTGCCTTGCGATGCATTTTAATGCGGTGATGCAATCGGAAGCATCTTTTTGGCTTAGCCAGGCTAAACAGGAAACGCCCGAAATGCGTTTGCAAAATGCTTCTAAACTTGATTCGCAAGTTGCGTTTTTCATGCATAAATTCCAAAGCCCACGAAGATAATATTCTTGGCGTTCGGTGATTTTACCACGCCCACCGCCAGTGAGTTTTTGTTTGAAAGCGGTGTTTGCCTGGTGTGAGCTAATTGCCAATGACTTAAACGCATTTAAAACTTTGTTAGCGTCATGTTCGTCTTGAATCTCTGAGCAAGATTTAAACCCGACTGATTGTAACACACTGCGATATTCTTCATCGTTAAGTTTTAGTTCATGTTTTAACTTATGAACTTTGTCGAGTGAGCAGTAGAGTTCTTTGTTGCCTGTGATGTATGGTAGGTACAGATCGTTAAAGCGGTCGGTACCTTGTCGGTACAGCGTTACCATGTCGCGTGGGAGCGAGTTAAGGTAGCGGCGACAAGTGTTTTCGGTGGCGGTGGACTCTGGCAAGTTCGCTCGCATGCTTAAATAGCAATGGGAATTGAACGCTGATTAAATGTAAGGTAAAAGTGTTTTAGTATGTTTTTTTCTTCGTCGGTGAGCGAGGCACCTGGCGACTTGGTGCGGATGTAGTTTGGTGTGATGCCGTCGGTGCCATGACGAGCGTAGTTGCTTTTCCAGCGCTGCAAGGTGCCAAGGCTTAAAACTTTTCCGTAGAGTTGGCGGAGTGTGGCGTAGACATCCGACAGTAAAACTACCGCTTAAAAGTGCCACAAAGCAACTTCTTTTTTCAAGCGAGCGATAGTTTTACCGTCTTAAAGTGACTTGACATCATTTTCGAGTTTATGCTCGTGCTGTCGGTCGTAGAATTAATTATTAAAAACCTCTACGAGTTTATCAAAGTACTTTTTTACAATTT
>JAFTEH010000138.1 GCA_017453745.1 Spirochaetaceae bacterium | reverse complement strand
CTTACGCACCGTCTACATCCTGAGTAGACGGCTATGTTTTTTCTACCTTTCCCTTAGGAACCCTTTCCTTCCTAAAACGCGGCTTAGGGCTCTGCCCTAAGAACCCGCTTGAAAGTAATAAGTTCCCTGTTATGCTCTATGTAATTTAAGCAAATACGATATTTTTAATTCTCGTGCTTACGCACCGTCTACATCCGTGTAGACGGCTATGTTTATTCTCCCTTTCCCTTAGAATCCCTTACCTTCCAAAAGCATCGCTACTAACCAGTTGCGTAATGGATTTAAGCAACTGGCAAGTTGGCATTCAGAACTTAAGGGAACCTCTAAAAACTTCAGTTTTTAGAAGTGCCTTTAAGCCAACTTGATCCCTAAGAACCCGCCTGAAAGTAATAAGTTTCCAGTTATGCCCTATGGACTTTAAGCAAATCTGAAATTTTTAATATATAACTTTAGTCCGATGCAGAGTAATTGTCCTCTGAGTAGGATATTGAACTCTCCGCACGAATAAAATAAAATTATTTTTATCTAATATTGTGGTAAAAATGCAGGAAAATAAGAAACTTTTTAAGTATTGTATAAAAAATGACGAAGTGTAGTATAGCATAAGGAAGCGGTAATATAACCAAATAGTTTTACGCTAACGAAAGTTTGATAGATTATAGATAGCACAATGTGCGAACAAAATATAACTTGTGAAATACAAGTAAATTCAAAATTTTATAATTATGGGAGTCTCTAAAACTCATCTGGATGTCCTATATCGTTTTTATAGGTATCTTCTAGAATATGTGATGTTTCTAAAAAACTCAATTTTAAGATTTTAGAGGTTCTCATGTATAAGGGTTATGAGGATATGCGTATTACTTTTGTAAGACATGGCACGACTGTTTCTAATCTGTTAAAAACATACAGCGAAGATGATACGCCACTTTGCGAGGCGGCTTACAAGGATCTATTGATAACAAAAAGGCGTCTTGAAGACTTTAGGTTTCAAAAAGTTTTTTCAAGTCCACTCTTGCGTGTACGACAAACGGCGAAAGTATTGGGTTTTGAAAATCCAATATGTGATAATCGCCTAAAGGAATGTAATTTTGGGTTATTCAAGGGTAAAACCTATGAGCAACTTGAAAAAGAATACCCTGTTGAATTAAAAGCGTGGTTTTGCGATGCAAAAAATGGACGACCACCACAAGGGGAAAGTTCTTTTGACCAGTTTGAGCGTGTTTCTCATTTTCTAGATGAAATATCTAAAACAGCAACAGACACATTGATAATTTGTCATTATGGAACAATAGCAATGGGAATGGCATGGACGCTAAAGAACTTTGAGCTATGGAGCCATTTTGTTCCAGTCAATGGTGGAATTACTGAAATTGAAACGGATGGTAAACATTCAAGCATTAGGCGATTTAATTATTGATTGGTGAAAATCGGTATTGAAATCGGTGAGTTAGAGCATCGCTAAAAGCTACCGTTATGAATGATTTTAGAGAAAAGACTCGGTTATCCAACGCTTTTGCTGCAATGTTTTATGTTGTTTGGTGCTTGTTTGCTGGTCGTTAACCAAAAGACAATGCCCCATTTTTCATCTCTATCGTAGTAAAAGGAGTATGTATGAGTGATATTGACAAGGTTAAGGGAATACCGCCGCGTATTCAGAGTAGTTTAAGGCATAATATTCTTGAAATGCCTGAAGCAGTTTACACAGCAAGTGGTATTGTTATTAATGGGAGACGAATAAAATCGCTCGTTTTTACGACTGATGTGGCTATTATTCGTAATTGCGACGCCGATGCAATTTTTGCCGTATATCCGTTTACCCCACAGCAAACTATTAGTGATGCTATTATTAAAGCCGCTTATGTGCCTGTTTTTTGTGGGGTTGGAGGCGGCACCACTAATGGTAGTCGGACTATTGGGCTTGCAAAAGATGCGGAAATGCAAGGGGCTATGGGCGTGGTTTTGAATGCCCCGATTTCAGATGAAAATATACGAGCGATTAGTTCGGCAGTGGATATTCCTGTGGTTATTACCGTAGTGAGCGAACATACTGATATAGATTCGCGTTTAAAAAATGGGGCTTCTATTTTGAATATTGCTGCAGCCGAGCGAACCCCCATCCTCGTAGAAAAAATACGGCAAAAGTTCCCAGATATACCAATTATTGCCTCTGGCGGAAAAACTAATGAAAACATTGCTATTACTATCAGGGCGGGGGCAAATGCAATAACATACACACCACCTGCTACACACGAACTATTTAAGGCAATAATGACAAAGTATCGTTAGGCAAAAGTTGCTATAAATATAAGTAAAATACTCCTATTTGTTGCAAGATGTTGGGGAATAAGAACAGTGAAATAAGAACTGCGAATAAAAAAAGGTTGCCATTTTTTGACAACCTCTTTTTATGTGCATCAAAGAGTGAATTGAACTACTTGTTCTTGTGCCGATTTTTTCTCAGCTTTTTCTTTCTCTTATGCGTTGCAATCTTTTGCCTTTTTCGTTTTTTCCCACAGGGCATTTCGGCACTCCTAGTAAAAATATTGCTCCACTATATCATTTTATAAAAAAAAAGTCAAGTAGGTGTGAGTAGTTTTTATCTGAAAATCATAATTTATTTAGATAAAAAATTTTTCTGCGCAAAAATATTTAGGGAATCTCTAAAAATTTTTTAAATCCTGAGTTTTTAGAAGTGCCTTTACTTTTTCTTGTAAATGAGGTACACTTAAATGTGCAGATGTTACTATCTCTCTTGTTTTTGTTTCAACTTCAGGTATATCCTATTAATGCGATAAATGAATTGGGGAGACCTGTAAAGCGATTTTATAAAAATCCTGTAGAAACAAACTTTTTGAAACCATCTTTACAGAGCGAGGTATTACGGGACCGTCTTTCAATCTATTTTCCCGAAACAGAAGGAAACTACCCGGTGGTGTTTTTTGTGCATGGCTGGGGCTGTAATAAGCGTAATATTGCGTCTATGGCGCGTTTTGTTGCATCAAATGGGTTTATCACTGTAGCAATTTCGGTAAAAGAAAGGCGCTATCCTGAAAATTGGTTACCTGCATTGCAATCAGCGATTCAACTTGTAAAAGATGAATGTACACAGAGCGAATCGCCGCTATATAACAAGGTGGATTTTAGTCGTATGGGTTTGGTCGGACATTCTATGGGTGGGGCAGCAGTCCTCCATTATGCGAACAGGCACCGTGAAATTGATGCGGTTATTGCTTTGCACCCATACAATGGCGGAAAGGGGATAGTTTCTTGGGTTGGTGGCGAAAATAATACCCTAACTGATAAACTATACAACCAAACCGCTTCTACGCTTATTTTGAGTGGTACTGATGATATTGTTGCCCTCCCAGAAAAAACATACATGTTTTTTGAAGGTTTAACCTGTGCGAGCCCGGATACCTATTCTAGTGGAGATGAAATTCCCTCATTTGCAAATGATCGTCCATATATGCTTGTAGAGGCTTTGACCGTGGCAAGTGGTGTAAAAAAAGCGATAAAACAAACAAAAACGCTATCGATACCTGACATAGAACATTCGTTTGATGAAGGAACTTTTCCGCTGTGTCTTTTTTTACTTCTTGATGGTTGCAACCATATCTATCCTACGGAACTTGAATATCAGTACTTTACACAAAAATACAAAAGTGCGTATTTAGTATATCAACTGCTGGTAGTAAGTTATCTACAAGCAAGCTTAAATAACGATGAACAAAGTAAGGCTCTTTTTACACCCGGCACAACTGATTTTGAAATGCTAAAAACAATTCTTGCCCCACTTGACAAAAAGGGAGTGCCTGCATTTGATGCAAAAACTGCAAAAACTGCAAAAACAAGGTAATGCTACATTTCAGGGAACCTCTAAAAACGCATCGAGATGCTTCGCTGCCCAGTCACAGTTTTTAGAAGTGACCTTTAGTTTTAAGGGTATGAATACACGAACTTTTTCGGGGTTCCATTATTGAAAAAAGATATGGATTATGTATAATAATAAAACCCTTTCTACGATGAGGGATATTATCGGAAGGAGAAAGCATGGCATCTAAAGGCACTTTAGGAAAAGTCATTGTTCTTTTATTATTAATTGTTATTTTAGTATTTGTCGGACTTTTTTTATTTGACTACTTAGGCTTAATCAATGCTAAATCGGTCTTTGCTCCGGTGTATTCGCTTTTTAACATAGAAAAACCACAAGGGGTAACTGATGCGACCCCTCTTACAGGTCCGGGAGATCTTGATGCTGATATGGTTGCAAAAAGACTTGAAGCCCTAGAGATTCGGCGTCAGGAACTAGACAAACAGGAAAGTGATGTTCGGGCACTGATTGCCGAAAATCGCCAAATCGCACTAGAACTTGAAGAGAGGGGAATTGCCATCGATGAACAAGAAAAGTCTTTTCAACTTATCTTGACAGAAACAAATGATAGAGCCTCAAATATCAGGCAAATAGCGATATATGCCTACAATAGTAAGCCCGCTGAAGCCGTAGAAAACCTTTTAGAACTTGATGACCAAGATTTGATTGATATTTTTAGGGCGACAGAAATATATGCTGCCGAACAGGGTAAAAATTCTCCTGTGGCATATTGGCTTACGCTTATGCCTCCAGAACGAGCCGGAGAAATTCAGCGTAAAATGGCTAATTCACCTTCAATAGTACCATAGCAGAGATGGAAAGTGTTTGTAAAAATGTGTATTATACCATACCGAAATTTAGGGTATAGCCGATAACAGAGAAAATGTGAAATGCTTTTTCCTACCGTAGAGTTTTTAGTTTTTTTTGTCATTTTATTTTTGCTGTATTGGTATGTTTTTACGCGAAAACGGGACCGTAAAGTTTTGTTGGTTCTTGCTAACCTCGTTTTTTATTATGTTTCGGGTTCCGCTTTTACCCTATTGATGTTGGCGCTTATCGTTATTTCTTGGGCTTGTGTTCTCGTACTGACCAAGATAAAAAATTATAAGCCGCGTAAACTTTTTTTTATACTCGCTACGAGTTTCCATATTTTATTTTTGCTGTACTTTAAAGAAGGGTATAGATTTTTCCACTGGCTTACCGGATATTTTCCTCAGGTTTTCCCAGAATGGTTTTCGGCAAGTGTTTTTGCTAGTACCGCAATTATACCGATTGGAATATCATATTATGTTTTTAAGTGTTGTAGTTATATGTTTGATGTCTATTTGGGGAAATTATCGGGGCGAAATTCACTTTTAGATGTCGTGCTCTATGTCAGTTTTTTTCCCCAAATTTTTTCAGGACCAATCGTTAATGCTTCATTTTTTTTTGAACGACTTGACAATGCTCTTTGTGCAGATGAAAAAAACTACTTTTTTTTGGATTTTGACCGTGCGAGCCTACTCATTTTACTCGGATTTATAAAAAAAGCTATTGTTGCCACTTTTTTAAGTTTGTTAGTGACAACCCCAGTATTTGCAAATCCACAAAACTATAATCCCGCTATTCTTATATTTGCGGCAATTTCATATTCGGTTGTGATATATGCTGATTTTTCGGGTTATAGCGATATGGCGATAGGGATAGGCTTATTGCTCGGTTTTGAAACACCGCCTAATTTTAATCGACCGTATGTGGCAAAAAATATAACGGAGTTTTGGCGGCGTTGGCATATTAGTTTTTCGAGATGGCTCCAAGAGTATGTTTATCAGGCCTTTGGAGGTTCTCGCTTTGGGATTGTGCGAACGCTTTTTGCTCTTTTTGCAACTATGATTATAGCGGGAGTTTGGCATGGGGTAAAAGCAACCTTTATTATCTGGGGCGCTTTGCAAGGTTTAGCGCTCTGTATAGAGCGTGTTGTGCAGTACAGAAAAGATAAGCAAAAAGAGCACCTATTACAAGAAGGTGCCGTCGCAGAAAAACGAAGTAGTGTCAGGTTTTCAGAACTATCGGTAGGAGAAAAGGCCCCAGATGAAAAAACAAACGAAGATTTACCAAAAAATAATGTAATCGGTGATGTAGGCGATGGTCGTTTGGGTGTGGCGGACAGTAAAAAAACGGCGCTCGGTGTGAACGATGCAAAAAATCGTAAATGGACTTTTTTGTGTGGGCAGATTGGCACCTTTCTTTTTGTTACGGTTAGTTGGGTGTTTTTTCGCGCCGAAAGTATAGAGGAAGTGCGGATATTTTTTGCCGCTTTGACCAATATGAGCGCTCCTCTGCTTGTGGTACATCCTTTTTGTGTTATCTTGGTGGTTTTGGCGGTTGGTTTGCAGTATATACCTAAGACGGTAACGGAAAAAATGCTTGGGGCATATCGACACATACCGCTCCTTGTTAAAGCGGTTTTGCTTGTTCTGTGTTTTTTGGTTATAAAACTATTTACAACTTCTGGGATTCCAGAATTTATCTATTTTCAATTTTAGGAAGGGAGCGTGAATGAGGGTTTTTATTTTTTCGGATGGGCATGGCGATGTAGACAAACTTAAGCGTGTAAAATCAGAAATTGCTGCAAGTGATATAGTGCTTTTTGCTGGTGATTTTACAAAGTTTGGGATATGTGACACCGGGATTGCGTATATGAATGCTCTTTTGGATTTTAATAAGCCGACTTTTTCAGTTATGGGAAATTGCGATTATCCACGTTTATTTGAAAAATTAAGGCAAAATAAAGTGGCTGTTGATGGAACTGTTCGTCAATATGGGCATATCTGGATTACGGGGTCTGGTGGGGGAAGCATTTTTACAAAAACATCACCGTATGAGCGTACCGATGAAGAACTAGTATCAGATTTGGAAAAAGCAAAACAACAACTTGAAGAAAAAATGATTGTTGCGAATCGCTTGATTGTGCTAGCCCATAATCCACCTGCGGATACAAAACTTGATGTTGTAAAAGGAAATATTCATGTGGGCTCGCCTCGTTTGCGGCAGTTTGTGGAAACCTATGAGCCACTACTCTTAGTGTCGGGGCATATTCACGAGTCGGTAGGTGTGGAAACTTTAGGAAAAACAACAATGGTAAACCCAGGTGCACTAGTCGATGGTCATTTTGCTGTTTGTGAATTGGTAGAACACAATGGCGTATATTCGGTGCATGGGCTTTCTATTCACTAAGTGCTTGCAATGGGAAATTAATTTTTGCAGAGATGGTTTTTCCTGCACCCCTCTACTAAGGGAAAGGGACACACTTTTGTTCGAAGCAAATGCACTTTGAAAAACATCCTTGTTTTTTCAAAGTGGCCGAGAATTAAAATATATTATGTTCTTTTTAATTCTCGCGCTTACGCACCGTCTACATCCTGAGTAGACGGTTTTCCCTGCACCCTAATACTAAGGGAAAGGGACACACTTTTGTTCGAAGCAAAAGGTTTCCCTTTCCCTTAGAATCCCTATCCCTTCCAAAAGCGTCGCTTAGGGCTCCGCCCTAAGAACCCGCCTGAAAGTAATAAGTTCCTAGTTATGCACTATGTCATTTAGGCAAATCTGATATTTTTAATTCTCGTACTTACGCACCGTCTACATCCTGTAGACAGCTATGTTTTTTCCACCTTTCCCTTAGGAACCCTTTCCTGCAATGCAACAAGGGACAAAACTGATGTTTTGGGACTTGTTGTATTACAAGGCAGGGTTAAAAACAGCACTAAAACAGGCGTGCTGTTTTTAACCGCCGAGTTTCTTCCTTGCTCTAAAAACGCATTATGACCAAATACCGTGCTTGTTGCAGTATTCATAAGCAGCAACTACTTTGTCATCAGCAGTAATTGCAAATGTTGCTTCTGGTTTTTCGCCTGGTTGAAGGTATTTGACTTGGAACCCTTTTTCTGTTTTTAAGGCAATCCATACAATGTAGTGGTCGCTCTCCATAGGGTGAGTGACACTACCGACAGAAACAGTAACGCTTGTGCCGTTTACTGCGATAACGGGAACATGCTTTTCTTTTGCGGCATCTACCGAGCCTACTTTTACGGCTGTATATTCACTATTATCTTCGCCACATACGACTTTTGCAGATGAACATACATCAACACCAAAAAAAGTTTTACCCTTATTTGTAACAAAAAAACTAATATCTTTCATAAAAGACTCCTTATTATGACTGCTTTATAAGGTTAGACAAATGTAGTTACTGGCTTTTTCTGGCCAATCACCTTAGTCGGCAGCCACTTAAAAAAATTTTCTTGCCTATAATATACTAAAAAATGGCTTGACATTAAAGAGTAAATTATATATAATCATTCAGTGAGTGCAGATGATGCACCGGTGCAAACGGATTTTGCATTTTCAAAGAGGGCAATTAGCTCAGTTGGTTAGAGTACAAGCATGACACGCTTGGGGTCACTGGTTCGATTCCAGTATTGCCCAATCATTTGAACACTTCTATAAAAAATAAACCGTCTATAACCGAACCGATACTATCCGACTATGCTTGTACCTATGACTTATTTGCAAGATAAGATATACAACGCTTTTTGTGTTTGATTTAAAAGACGGTGAGGTTTTTAGAACTATAGGTATGCGAAAAGCCCCCCTAATTATAAGTTTTTAGAGGTGCTTTTAAGGTATCTTAGTTGTATAGGTCTGTAACTATTGTATCTTGAGGGAGTTTTATAGAAAGGTATGTAATTTTATACATACGAAGGAGTTTTCATGTCTAGATCAGACGGTTTTCTTGCTACAATAGTGACACAGGTTGCTCTTGCTCTCTATCTTATTGTAACAGGTCTTTGTTTGTTTGGTGTTGGTTCATCAATTTCTAGTGAAGAAATCAATGCGCTTACTTCTATATTCAAGAGTGCAAAGGTTATTAACTATATTATCGGTGCTCTTTTGATTGCCTATGGTATTTTCCTTTTAGTCAAGACATTTATGCCAGGTTTTGACCTTGGAAATCTTGATAATATTATTCGGCTCGTTGCCATTATTTTGTGGATTCTTATTACAATACTTTCATTGTACAACAATAGGGCTGACCTCGCCGGTGGTGCACGAATACTACACTGGTTGCTCGTTTTGGCTAAGAACGCATTTATTATTGGTGGTTTGTTGTTGACCAATGACCGCTAGTGGTATTTTGCAATAAGAAAAAAGGCTACCCCATTTTGGTGGTGGCCTTTTTTTTGTATTGCTGATTTTGTGTGGTTCAGTAACTCATGCAGTAAAAAGATTGCGAGCGCAGTTCCGAAACTTTTGTTTTTGAATGAGATTGCTCGTTGTACCTTCCGAAAACGGTACGAGAAAAACGCAACCAGACGCATTTTCGGAAGGTGAGCACTCAAGCTAAAAAAGCTTATTCAATGCACAAAGCGGGAAGTATAGCCTCTGCCCATTTTAGTGATACTAAGGGAACTATACCTTTATATGAAATGGCATAAGTATGATTTTCTCCCCATAAATAATCCGAGCAAGGAGAACGAAGTAAAGTTCGGATGTTGTTTTGCTCATTCTCAAATCCTTGTGCATACGCAAAATCTACTGCTCCATTTTTGACTCCCTCATTAAAGCCAAATTGTTGTGCTTCTCTAAAACTGAGTAAAAAGATTTTATCAGTGGTATTTTCACAAATATATTTACTAACATCGTTAGCAGAATTTGTAGGGTCGTTCTCATAATAACTATTGTCAGTTTGATGTATACTATTGTCAACGCTTGTAAGTATGATTTTTCCTAAGTCATCATTGTTAAAAGCTGTTTGCAAAAACCCCTTACCTACAAAGGAAGAATCGGAATCGTAAATACCAGGTTCAGTCGTAATTGTAGTCATATATGAAAGTCCGTTTAAAAAGGCTCGTATGCGGCTTTCGGCATAGTTATTTGGATAAATTGTTTTTTTAGACGAACCAGTTCCTCTCTCTCTTTTTAAGGTGTTATCGTCAAAAAATTTTTCCATATACAAGCCTTTTTCAGCAACAATAAGTTTTTTGCCATTGTAGTTGTCGGTAAGAATACGCCACTGAATTGGTTCAACCTTAAACCAGCGTGTGTCTGTTCCACCAGTTTTCGCATACGAACTATCTGAATATTTTATGTCGGTATTAGATGCATTTTCCGTCCCCTTGTAATACCATGCTCCATCGCTTCCCTGATAGTAGGTAAACATACCCTGTGTACGAGAGTTTTCGGGTGTTTCATCAATAGTAACAGTAGAGCTTTCTGGTAAAACCGTTTGGGGCCATTCGCCAAGTTCAATTACAGTGCCAACAACAGTGGACTTAGGCTTGTTCGGGCAGGAGGGAAAGAGCGCAAGAGAAAAAAGCAAAAACGAAGTGTACGCTAAAAGAGAACGCCTTCGTCTACCCCCCCCCCATGTTCAGATTAAAAAAGTGTGTAAGCATAGGAAATTCCTCCAAAAAAAATTTTTTTGCAAATAATTGCAAAAACAACCTTTACAAAATGAAGATATTCATAAAAAGTTACAGAAGAATTTCAAAAACGCAAAAAAAATATAAATGGGTGTTTTTTTTGCTTTATAAGCGCCAAGCGGAAACCCCACAAGCCTAAAACAAAAGTGTATGTTGTGTTTTTACAGGTTGTTTTTTGCTAGTTCATGTAGAGAATCGTATGGGTAGATACCCTTTACATCGGTTACTACGGTGTTTTCTAGTCGATTCCCAAAGACTACGGTATCGTCGGCTTGCATAAATTCTGAAATAACTTGTCGACAAGCTCCGCATGGGGCAACAGGATAATCAGCATCGGGAGTAGCAATGACAATCGTTCGGATGCTTTTTCCTTCAGATATGGCCTTGAAAATCGCTGTGCGTTCAGCGCAGTTTGTAAGCCCATAAGAGCGATTTTCTATATTACAACCCGTTATAATTTCACCGTCGGTTGTTTCAAGAGCGGCTCCAACATGAAAATTGGAATACGGAACATAAGCGTTTTTGCTTGCTTCAAGGGCTAGTAAAAATAATTTTTCTAGATGTGTTGAAAGTTTCATATATTTATATTATCATACTTCCAATGAAAAATAAAGTTCTTTTGCGATTTTTAATTGCATGCCTTGTGTTAGTGGTCTATATTTTTTTTGCTGCCGAGCCTACGGGAAAGCAAACTTTTATACAACCGCTCCATATTAGTCCAATTCTTCCCGATGAATCGCAAGCGAATATCCCACTGAATACGGATGATGTCTTTCCTTTTGTGTCGGGGCTTGCTTTTGGCTATTATAATAAGGCTGGTGATATTGTATTTGCAAAAGCGCAAAAGGATAATTTTTCTATTTCGGATAGCTTTTGGACGCAGTATCAAGCAATACCGATACGCAGCGAAACGCCCCCGCCTCCTATTCAGTGTTTTTCGCCACAGGGGACTGCCCTTTTTTCGCTTCCTGTTAGTGGCTTAGTGCATTTTAGAAAAGACCGTATTTTTGAGTTTTTGCCTTCGGGTAACTCGGTTGCTGAATATAGTGTACAAGGAGAATTGCTATGGGTATATTCGGTTTCTGGTGTGATTACAGCATTTGATTGTAATGAGGATCTGGTTGTTATAGGAACATCAGATGGAAATATCACCTGTTTGAATAGCGATGGAACCGAAAAAATAAGTTTTTATCCTGGTGGGAGCGAATATGAGGTTATTTACGGTGTAAGTTTATCGAAAGATGGGAAATACCTCGCCTGTCTCTGTGGGTTACAGAGGCAACGCTTACTTTTGGTTGAAATAGCCGACTACCATAAACCTGTGTTTCACACATTTTTGGATGCCAGTTTACAGAGACAAGCAACATTATTTTTTGACACAACTTCTCGGTACCTGTTTTTAGAAACAGGAGATGGTTTGGTGATATTGCGATGCGTTGATAGCTTGTTTGTAACAACAGGTATCCAAGGGAAGTTGATGAGTACCAATCTTGATTCTTCAACAGGAATATTGACGGTGCTTACTCAAGAAGGTGGGAAAGCAACTATTAGTTTTTTTGATTTGAATTGTAAAAAAGTTGGAAGTGAGCAGTTTGACTGCATATCATCTTCTCTTTCGCAAGTCGAAGATTACTACTATTTAGTTTTAGATGAAAAACTATTGAGATTTACTGTTACAAAACAATAGGTGTTAAGAGCCATGATTCCCTGATGTACAGTATTGGCGATGCGTTTCGATGCTGTTCTGGGTGATAGTATTAAAGACAATGATGGATGGGATATATTTTATGACTAAAAAAAAGTTTTTTGTTTGTTTGTTGATGCTTTTGGTACCGAGTTTTCTTGTGCCTTATGATTTTCCAGTTGACACACGACAACCGCTGACTTTTTTCGGGCAACATCTTTTTCCTAACTCTGAAACACAAAATGTTCCAGTATGCGAAACGGGAATGGTTTTTTCCAATGCTGAAATAGTTCGCGTAAGTGAAAATGCTGTCAATTTGATTGCTATTGAAAAATCGAATCATTTACTTAGTTTTCCCAGTGTATTAGGAAATGCTATCGTATCTCAAACAGATAACGGATTTCAGGTTATATACGGAAATCTGGAAGAAACATCACTTTTATACGATAAAGCAAATATTTTTCGTTTTGAAACACTGGGAAAAACTGATATAAATTCTGATGGTACACGACAAGTTTTGATTTTTAAAATATTTGACACAACGGAAAAAAATAAAAATTTTGTAAATCCTCTTTTGTTTTTGCCAGAACTTGCCGACAAAAGAGCCCCAGAAATTCGTGCATTGCTCTTGCTTTCAGAAGAAGGGCAACTTATCCCGATTTCGCAACGAATGACCGTAAAAAGCGGAACATATACGCTGTGTGTAGAAGCATTCGATACAATCGATAATCTTGATGTAAGATTATCGCCTTTTGAAATTATAGCGTTGTTAAATGGTAATACGATTGCATCTTTGACATTTCAAACAATGGCGGCAAAAAAGGGAGTAACAAAAATGGGTGATAGTGTAGAGCTAGCCAACTTGTATAGTCGATTCCCCTATATTTCATTAGGAACCGTGCATTTAACTGAAGGCACTTCTCGGCTCTCTATTTCTGTACGAGATTATAATCGAAATAGGGCAGAACAAAATATTGAAATTAATGTAAATTAGTCTGTATGTAATGCTACAAAATCTTACCTATTGTGGTACGATTTGTAGAAGCTAATTTCTGAGGGCATGGGTTTTCCTAGATTTTTTTTTGATACTGTGTATAATGGTAGCATTTATGGATTTTAAAAATATTCAAAAAAAAATAGAGCAACTTAAACCGATGATGATTGAGTTGCAAACAATATTGACGGCATGCCCTGCCATTGCTCCCGAATCGGGAGGAGATGGCGAATGGGAAAAGGCAGAACTTCTTATTCGTTTTTTGCAAAAATGTGGGTTTACAAATTTTACGCACTATGACGCACGGGATAAGCGCGTTTCAAAAGGGCTACGACCTAATTTTTCGGTTTTGCTTGAGGGTGAAAGTGCCGAGCGAACGATTTGGATAATGAGCCATTTGGATGTGGTGCCTGCGGGAGAACTTTCTACTTGGAAAACAGATCCTTTTACACTTACTCAAAAAGGCGATAAGTTGTTTGGGCGAGGTACGGAAGATAATCAACAAGGGTTAGTTTCTTCGGTAGCAGCGGCTTGCGCCTTTTTGCAGTTGGGAATAAAGCCTGCCTATAATGTGCGTTTGCTTTTTGTAGCGGATGAGGAAGTCGGTTCAAAGTATGGTATTGACGCGGTACTGAAGCACAAAAATGTATTTTCAAAAAATGATATTATCTTTGTACCGGATGCCGGCGACCCGAAGGGAAGTACTATTGAAATTGCAGAAAAAACAGGACTTACTGTAAAAGTTCATACTGTGGGTTTGCAAACGCATGCCTCAATGCCAGAATCTGGAGCAAATGCATTTTTAGCCGCTTGCGATTTTGCTTTGAGTGTAGATGGTCTGCACAAGGTTTTCGACAAGCAAGATAATCTATTTTCTCCGAATTATTCTACTTTTGCTCCTACAAAAAAACTCGAGAATGTTCCAAATACAAATACAATTCCTGGTGATGATGTGTTTTATATTGATTGTCGCATTTTGCCCTGTTACACCACAAAAGAAGTGTTTTCATACATGAAAAAATGTGCAAGTGAAATAGAAAAAAAACACAATGTAAAAATTGAACTTGAAGCCGAATTGCATGATGCAAGTCCAACGGTTTCTCCTGATGCTCCTGCTGTGAAGGTTTTGCAAAAAGCGATTACTGATGTGAAGAAAATTGAGCCAAAGCTTGTGGGAATTGGTGGGGGCACGGTCGCCGCCCATTTACGAAAAGCAGGATATGATGCTGTTGTGTGGAGTACACTTGACGATTGCGCTCATCAAAGTAATGAATATTGCTCGGTAAAAAATATGCTAACAGATGCTTTAGTATTTGCACATATTATGTACAATACAACAAGTGAATAAAATAGTATTTTAGAGATTCTCTAGTGTATATTTAGTAGGGTTCATGTAGTATTAAGATGAAAAAATTATGTATAAGTATTGTAAGTTTCTTGTTTATTTTGACAGGTCTTGTAGCGCAAGATACTAATACTGCGCTCAGGCGGTATTTTAATGGGCGTGATTTGGATAATCGTGGGCGTACATCGGATGCCGTAGCGGAGTATAATGCGGCGATTTTGATGTGCTTACAGGTTTTGGAAAGCCAACCGCAAAATATGGACGCTTATGCGGTGTATACATGGTCACTGTATCGCTTGCGAAAATATGCCGATACTGTTTCGGTTTGTCGTCAAGCCCTCAATATAAAAGAGGACCCTCGCATTATTGAAACGATGGGAGAAGCCCTTTTTTATATAAATAATTTTGACGAATGCTTAGTTCAAATGCAGCGGTATATCAATATGAGCCCCGATGGTGATAGGGTGGCTGTTGCATATTTTTTTGAAGCGGAGGTCTATCGTAATAGAAATCAATATAACAAGGCAGAGTTTTTATATACGGTGGCGACTCATTTTGAACCGTCTATTGCGCTGTGGTGGTTTCGCCTAGGCTTTGTGCGTGAAATGATTGGGAATGTGGCAACAGCGATTGAAGCGTACACGAGGGCAGTAGCGCTTAATCCAAATTATACTGAAGCCGTAAATGCTTTAAACCGCCTACAATAATGTCAAGTCTGTCAAGTAAAACAATGAGGATATATGCAGCGCCACTACGAATATGAAGCGATTGTTTTAAAAATTTCGAATGTGGGGGATGGGCATACGCTTATTGATTTTTTAGTATGTGCAGATGGAGATACAAAACTTATTTCTGCTTTTTTTTTCGGAGCTCGTAAAACAAAAAAACATTACGGAATACAACAATTTCAGACGGGCTTGGTTTGGCTTTACTATAACCCCATTCAAGGATTATATAAATGTACCGATTTCAAAGCAACTGCAACACGGGTAGGGCTTACTGAAAATCTAAAGCGTATTTGGTGTGCAAGTTTTGTCAGTGAGCTTAGCATAAAAATGTCGGGCAATATAAGTTGGCAATTAGTTAATGCTTTTTTTGATGGGATTGCACTGTCAAGTGAAACAGAATGTGTGCATGCTATACTTAGGTTTTTATGGCGAGTAATCTACGCAAATGGGTTAGCGCCTGAACTTTTGTATTGTGCATCATGTGGACATGAGTTTATTAGCGATAAAAGTATATCCTATTTTAATACTGTTGAAAGTTCATTTTTCTGTTCTAACTGTATTAGTATAACAGAGTCAAAATATTTTTTTAGTTTATCGGATGAAAGTCGAAATTTTTTGTCAGCGATAATTATGTTAAAACCGTCAGAATCGCGAAAAATTATCTTAAATGAAACTTCTAAACAGGAACTTAAAACATTTTTGTTTTTTTTGATACAACAGTTGGTTGGTGGTACTTTTAATACTTTGAGTATGCCTATGATTTAGTATGGCTCTACACCTGTTTCATTTTTTTTCTGAGTTCACGCCAATCGGGGCAGTATGAAGTTAATAGTTTTTTGAACTTTTCGTTGTGGGAAAGTTCCTTAAAGTGTGCTATTTCGTGAAGCAACACCATTTGTATACAGTTAATAGGGTATTTTGCAAGCTGCGTGTTCAATGTGATTTTTCGCTCTGATGGTTTACATGAGCCAAGCAGTGTTTTCATAGTGCGTAATTGAATATGTGAAATTTTTTCTTTTGTGATTGTTTCGCATTTTTTTTGTAGGTCAGTTACTATATACGATAATTCGGTGCGGTAGCATTTATTTATTGCTTCTTGTATTTCTTCGTTGTTGTATTCTTTGACAAATAGCGTGATAGTTTGCCCGTCGATAGAATACCGCTTTTGCTTTGCTTGCTGAAGTTTAAGGTGGTAGTCATCACCGAATAATGTAAGTGATTTTAAAAGGGTAAGGTCTTTGATTTGCTTGGTGCGAACAAGAATTGCGTGTTGATTTTTTTCAATCCAGTCAATATGGCCTTTTACAAATGTTTCAATTTTGGCAAGTGATAGTGTTCTCGGCGCATTTATTTTTATTTCCGCCGTTCGTTTGTCAATAGTGAGGCGAAGTGTTTTTATATGTTTTCGATTTAAAATAATTTTTTTATTACAAAGTGTAATGGTTTCAGAATGTATGATTGGAACTTTCATTTTTATAATTGATTGCATTAGGAACCGCTCCTATTATTAGACGAACGGAGAGGCTTTGGCATAAAGTACCCGAATAGGCTTCCCGAAATGCCTCCGACAAGATGAGCAAAGTGCGCTATGTTATCGGTTTCAAATATTTGTATAATATCTTTAAGTAAAAATAATAAAAGAATAACGATAAAACTTAACGGAATTTCATTCCGTGTTGTATTGGTAAATGAGCTAAGTAATATCATTGTAAATGCAATGCCAGAAGAGCCAATAAGAGGCTGTACTGAAAAGCAGACATTCAAAACCCCAGTCACTAAGGCCGTTGTAAACATCATAATAGCTATCATAAAAGAGCCATAGTTTTCTTCAAGAATGGGACCAAGCAATAGAATAAAAGACATATTACTCAAAAGATGATTCCAATCCGAATGACCAAAGACATGTGACACTAAATAAGGATATGCGAATGGATTTTTTATATCAAAGTGTGCATGGGCAGGAACCATAAAGTATTGTGACACTATTTCTGGAAAAAAAAGATATTTCAGCAAAAGAATGATTACGCAGATGAGCGCAAAGGTAAGTGTTACAGGAGCATTATACTTTAGTTTCATTGCTTATGACTGTATGGTTTCTTAAAAAAAAATCAAGTGCAGTTTTGTCACGGAAATCGAGTTTTAATATGAACAACTAGTTCATGAGTTAATCTTGACCAATTTATAGATAAGTACCAAAAAAATATCAGGTTTGCTTAAATTTCTTAATGCAAGTGAAAAAATGGGGTTTTTAGGGATCAAGTTGGCTTAAGTCCTGAATGTCAACTTGCCAGTTGCTTAAATCCGTTACGCAACTGGTTGATAGCGATGCTTTTGGAAGGGATAGGGATTCTAAGGGAAAGGGAGAAAAAACATAGCCGTCTACAGGATGTAGACGGTGCGTAAGTGCGAGAATTAAAAAGAACATAATATATTTTAATTCTCGGCCACTTTGAAAAAACAAGGATGTTTTTTCAAAGTGCATTTGCTTCGAACAAAAGTGTGTCCCTTTCCCTTAGTAGTGGGGTGCAGAAAACAATCCCTGCAAAATTTGATTTCCATGTAGTTTTGTATTATTTAGTTGAAAAAAATTTTTTTACTGATATTATTAGAATGTGTTATGAATAAAGTACAATATGCTTTCATTGATTCTGGGATAGGTGGGCTTCCCTATTTGCAACACTTATTACATATTGAGCCAGATGCGTCTGCGGTATTTATTGCGGATACCGGTCATTTTCCTTATGGAACAAAAACCGAAACAGAATTACAAAATATTGCTTTGGAACTTGTGAAAACTGTAGTAAAGCGATTTAACCCAGAGATTGTTGTTTTAGCATGTAATACGCTTTCAGTTGTCGCTCTCCAAACAATTCGCCAGCATTTTTCATTGCCTATTGTAGGAACAGTTCCTGCTATTAAGTTGGGCATCGAAAGCACAAGGACCGGTAATGTTGTGTTAATCGCAACGGAGCGTTCTATTGCTGACCCATATACAGCACATCTCATAGAAGAATTTTCAAATGGCAAAAATGTAATACTTAAGGCCGAGCAAGAATTGGTATGGAAAATTGAAAATGGTCTTTTGTTTGCGAGCAATGCTGAAAAAGAAAAAACGATTGCTCCTATTATACATTTTTGCAGGCAGAAAAATGCAGATTGTTTAGTTTTGGGTTGTACTCATTATCTGATTTTGAAAGAAACCTTTATAAAACTTGCATACGAAACTGGTGGAGGTATACAGATTATTGAATCATTACATGGTGTCATAAACCAGGTATTAAAACTTTCGCCTAAACATGTAGAAAAAACAAAAACAGTGTTTTATACAACAAGCAAGTTAGATACTACAAATGAAAAAAAGTATAACGCAATTTGTACATATTTTAACATAAAGAATGGAGGGTTGCTTTAATGCAAGGGCTTGTTATGAGTGGTTCGAATAATGCCTTTGAAGTAAAATGCGAAGATGGTCTTATTCGTCGGTGTAACATAAAAGGGAAGGTTCTTGCACATGACATAAAATATTATAACCCACTTGCACCGGGCGATGTAGTTGAGATTGAAGTTGATTCCATTAGTTTTAATGAAGCATTGATATTGCGTTTGGTAGAGCGTAAAAATTTTTTTCCGCGCCTTAATAATAAAACAAATACACCGCAAGTATTGGCAGCAAACATTGATGCTGTTGTGTGTATTACAACGCCTGACCAACCCGAATTTCGTCCCATTTTTGTGGATAGGGTTTTAGTGCAAGCATCGGAACAAAATATTCCCGTGGTTATTATTGTAAATAAAGAAGATTTAGGTATTAGTAAAAAAGTGGAAACGGTAGTAAATATTTGGAAAAGTTTAAACTACACGGTTTTGTTTCTCTGTGCGCAAAAAAAACAGGGTTTGGAGGCTTTTTTATCCCTTATTGATAAAAAAACTATCTGTGTTATGGGGCAATCGGGTGTTGGTAAGTCTACTCTTTTGAATAGTATTGCCCCGCATTTGTGTTTGGCAACTTCAAAAGTATCATCGCATACCAATAAGGGTAGTCATACAACGACAAGTTCGCATTTATACGAAGTTGCGCTTGGAAATTCTTTTGTGAATATAATCGATACGCCAGGCATTAAAAATTTTTCCTTATATAATATCAATAAGCAAAATCTCGTATTGCATTTTCCAGAAATAAGTGATTTACTGGGTACTTGTAAGTTTGGTGTTTCTTGTTCACATATAACGGAAACTGGTTGTAAAATTTTGGAAAGTCTAGAGTGTGGAAGATTTTCTAAACAGCGATATAAGAGTTATCTTAACATGGTAAAAGAACTTTAAATTTTTATTTGCTTACGGTATAATTTTTTTATATGAATATTTCAGCCCATACACTAGATATTTTACAATACAAGGATGTTTGTCTTAGTATTTCTAAGCATTGTGTTTGCGAAGAAGCAAAAACTTTTTGTGTTGAAAAAAAACCTTCAACGAATCCGATAGAAATAAAACAGCTAAAACAACTAGGTACTCAATTTTTAGATTTGCTCATTAGAGGACAACAACCAATATTACAATTTTTTCCTCCTATTATGCATATTTTATTTTCAGAGCAATCTCATTTTAAGACGCTTCCGATAGAAGATATATATGCAATAGGACTTTTTACAAAAAGTATTTTAGTTTTAAAACAGTGGGGTGTCGCGCATGAAGATTTGGATGCACAAAAAGAATTGCTTGCGTTTATATCACATATTCCTGATATGTATAGTTTACATACCCTGATTTTTTCACATATCGATAATGACGGAAATATACACTTGACACCTACATTAAAAAAAATTCAAGCGGAAATACATGCTTTAGAAGTTGAAATAAAAAAAGCAATGAATCACTACTTTAGTAATGAACAATTTGGAATGATGTTACAATCCAATGTGCCAACAACTCGTGATGGGAGGCAGGTGCTGGCAATCAAAGCCAACTATAAGGGCAGGATTTCTGGAATAATACACGAATATTCACAAACGGGACAAACTTTTTATATAGAACCGTCTGATGTTGTAGAAAAAAATAATGAATTGTTTGATGCGCATGCACAATATGCACAAGAAGTAAATAGAATTTTACGAGTTGTTACTCAAGAAATTTTTGAACAAAAAGAAAGCATTCAAAAATGTTTAAATGATTTTTGTATGCTTGACACAATTTCGGCAGCATGCAAATGGGGGAAATATCATAATGCTCATTTTTTAAATGAACCTGATGTGAGCGGAACATATATTGCGTTGTATCATGCACGCCATCCATTGTTAAAAGAACCAGTTCCAATAGATATTATTCTTTCGCCTAAAACAAAAGTATTGATTGTGACAGGCCCTAATACTGGTGGGAAAACTGTTACGCTAAAAACGGTATGCTTATTTGCATTGCTAAATCAGTCGGGGTTTCCTGTTCCCTGTGATGAACAAAGTATCTTTCCGCTTTTTGATTTTATCGGTTGTGATGTTGGTGATGAACAATCCATAGATTTATCGCTGTCCACTTTTTCATCCCACATGAAACAAATTTCATATTGTTTGGAAAATGCAACTGAAAATAGTTTAATAGCACTAGATGAGTTAGGAAATGGAACAGAGCCACAAGAAGGGGCTGCTATTGCAATGGCTATTTTAGATGAATTGGTGCAAAAGAAATCTTTTGTTTTAGTGACAACACATCACGGAGCTTTAAAGAATTATGGGTACACTAATGAGTTTTGTGAAAATGCTTCAGTTGCATTTGATGCCGAACGACTTGTTCCTACCTATACACTTTTGATGGGCGTGCCAGGTGAAAGCCATGCGTTTGACATTGCTCGGAAAAATGGAATTGCTGAAAGTATTATCACTAAGGCAGAAGAAAATATGGGCGAGCATAAAGTGGATGTTGGACAGCTTATACAAAGCCTCATTGAAAAAAATAAACATGTGCAGGATATTATAAAACAACTTGAAGAAAAAGAAAAAGTACTTAACGAAAAATCTCGCTCAGTAGAACTAAAAGAATTAAAGATAAAACAAAAAGAATATTTTTTGCATAAAGATGGATATGCACGACTAAATAATCTGTTTGAACAAAAGCGACGAGAATTAGAAAATATCATTAGAGAAATTAGGGAAGCGGAACTAACGAAAGAAAAAATCGCTACAACAAAAAATTGGTTATCTCAATTTGAAAGAGAATTACAACTTGAAAAAGAAAATTTGCAAGATGAAGAAAGTATTATTTTAAAATCGGAACAACCGAGCGATGAAGTAAAAGGTAAAATCCTACTTGAAGGGCAACAAATTTATGTTGAGCAGTATAATAAGTCAGGTACTATTTTGCGGAAAGAGCGAGAAAATGTATACCTTGTGGAATTAGGTAATATGAAACTGACTTTACCGATAGAAAAATTTTCACTTGTTGAACACTCGTCTCCCATTATTTCCGTTGGTGTTGAATTAGAAAAAAATGAAAGACCTGTTTTGGAATTACGGCTTTTGGGTATGCGCGAAGCAGAAGCGAAAAAAGCCTTAGTTAATCAACTTGATTTAGCGGTGATTTCAAACTTAAAAGAGTTTTCGATAGTGCATGGCAAGGGCGATGGTATCTTACAAAAAATGGTGCACACCTTTTTGCGTCAACAAACGCAAGTGAGCGATTTTTATTTTGCCAGACCTGAAGAAGGCGGTACAGGAAAAACTTTTGTGAAATTAAAATAAATCGGTATTTGAATATGGATAAGTGTCAGGTAGTTCACTCGGCAATCTTGAAAATAAGTATGTTCAAAATTGCCGAGCAAGTTTTACATCGCATCGATGACAAAGTTATTAAAACTGTCTTAGCCTAAAGGGTTCATATACGAGAAGGCTTTTTCTACCTTGTATGGTGATAGCTTGCATAAGTGATTCAACTTCACATAAGGATTTCAAAATAGGAATATCTGAAATACTAATACTGTTATTTAAAGCAAACTCAAAGATACTTTCCAGAACAGTTTTTTCTTTTTCGATACTCGTAAGAATAAAGTCATTTTCTATGCCTGCAAGTCTTGACGCAAAAGAAATGGCGTCTTGTAAGGTGCCGAGTTCGTCGACAAGCCCATTGTTTAATGCTTGATTGCCGGAATAAATTTTTCCTGATGCTTTTTCTGCAACTTCATCTATAGCAAGTTTTCTTCCAGTGCTTACTATCTGTAAAAACTGATTGTAGATAAAATCAACTTGCAACTGTTGTAATTCTTTTTCCTCGTCAAGCATTTCTTGAAAAACGGACAAGGGTTTTCGTGCAGCATACACCATATCGGAAGTAATACCTAAGTACTTTTCCAACGCTTGCCCCACATTTACAATCGAAGACAGTACCCCAATCGAGCCAGTGAGCGTAAATGGATTTGCAAAAATATAGTCGGCGCTTGAAGCAATCCAATAAGCCCCAGAAGCCGCCGTGTTTGACATAGAAACTACAACAGGGATGTTGTATTCGCTTGACGCCTGTTTAACTTTTCGTCTGATAAGTTCGGAAGCAAAAACTTCGCCTCCACCAGAGTCAATACGCAAGACGATTGCACGCACATTTGGGGAGTCGCATGCTTGTTGAATTTTTGCGCAGAGGTCTGATGATATAGCCATATCAGAGTATTGGACAGGAGAACCTGTTTGACTAATTGCACCATTCAAACTAATAAGGCAAATTTCATTATTTGATTTTTTGAGCGGAATAGTTCTATAAAAATCTTGACAAGGTATTACGAGGGATTCGGAAACTTTATGGTTGCGCAAAAAATCGCGGTAAGTGCTTATGGAGTCCACGAGGTTTAATTGTAAAAGGGCTTCTCCGATATTGCCACTTGTATTTTTGAGCACGGCGAGAGGTGTTTTTGCATATTGCTCAATATTATTTTTGTCAATTTTTCGGTTTTTGGAGCACTGACTTATAAAGTATTCCCAGTATTCGCCTAATACTTCAGTATAGTTTGTGCGCACTTCATTAGTAAATTGCTTTTGTATATAGGTGTCGGCAGCGCCTTTGTGTGTGCCAGCCTTGCTTACTTCAAATGTGATGCCTGTTTTTTCTGGAACGCCCCCTAAAAAAGTGGTTTCGACAGATAGCCCCGAAAAGTCAATATCGCCAAATGGATCAAGTCCTATTGCGGTAGCAGAAGATGCTAAAAGATATTTTGGAATTGTGTAGTCGGTCGAAAAAGCATAGTATGGTTTACCCTGCTCGGTAAATTCTTGGATGGCAGAATTGATTTCAAATGCAATACTTAAACTAAGACTTGACATATTAGAAAAATCAAACACAAGTGCTGAAATTCTTCTGTCATACGCTGCCGCTTTAATAGAATCTACAATGGCCGAAACAGGGAATTGATTTGATGAACCTAAAACGAGTTGTTGTATCATAGAGGTTTGTTGGGCTACCTCAATGATTTCTCCCTTTGGTTGTACAAATAAAATGCTCCCAGAATGTATAGGTGGGATTGCTGTTGCTTGGGAAAGGAGTAAGGATGGCCCAGCAAAAAACAAAAACAAAAAATAAAAAAACACGATGTTAATAATCACAAGGCGAATTTTATTAACAACCGAAAAAAAAGTTTTAAAAAATTTGAATCGTTCACTCATACTGTAACTCTTTTGTGGATGGAACACCTACGAGTTTTTCGTCTTAAAAGTGCAAGCCGAAAAACAAAAGCATTTTCAAACTGGCACTGATTATACCAAAAGATAAAATTTTGTCAATTTGAGATGTTAATTTGTCAGGGAAATCAATTTTTGCAGAGAGTGTGTTTCCTGCACCTAAATACTAAGGGAAAGGGACACACTTTTGTTCGAAGCAAATGCACTTTGAAAAAACATCCTTGTTTTTTCAAAGTGGCCGAGAATTAAAAATTGAGAAAATTATATTTTTAATTCTCGCGCTTACGCACCGTCTACATCCGT
>JAFTEH010000137.1 GCA_017453745.1 Spirochaetaceae bacterium | reverse complement strand
TATATTGCTACGGTTTCTTTTTTTAAGAATTCTTTTTCTTCATCATTTAAATGCGGACTTAAACATTCATAGCAGTATGCATTATACTCATTGAGCCAAGCGATTTCTGGTTCCGTCAACAATTCTTTTTGAACGGGAACAGTACTCAAAGGGCAAATGGTTACCGTTTCAAACTCGTAAAATGTTCCAAATTCAGTTTCCAGATGCTTTTTTGTTAAAATCAAATTTTCAATTCGTATACCATACTTACCGGCAATGTATAATCCTGGCTCATTTGATGTAAGCATTCCCTCGTCAAAGGCTACATTGTTATATCTTTGAGAAATACTCTGTGGCCCTTCATGTACACCAAGCACAAAACCGACACCATGCCCTGTTCCATGATTATAATCTTTACCATGGACCCACAACGGCTGGCGAGCAATAATATCCAAAGCAAAACCACTAACTCCTTCTTTGAAAACGGCTTTAGCAAGATTTATATGCGATTTTAACACTAAAGTATAATCTCGCTTTTCATCATCAGAGAGAGGCCCAAGCGGAATAGTTCTCGTAATATCGGTTGTGCCAGTAAAATACTGCCCACCTGAATCAAGCAACAAAAAGCCCTTAGGTTCAAGTATTTTATCTTCGCCCTCAATAGGTTTATAGTGGATAATAGCGGCATTTTCGCCATATCCTGCAATCGTTTCAAAACTATCTTCTATAAAAGAAGTGTCAAGTGAGCGAAACTCGTGCAGTTTTTTCACAACACCAGTTTCAGAAATATTAGTGTTTAGGTTTTTGGAAAGCCAATTCAAAAATTTTACGAGGGCAATACCGTCACTGAGCATTGCTTTCCGTATATTATCCACTTCTGTGTTGTTTTTTCGGGCTTTCATATCAAGTATGGGGTTGCGTTCTTCAATAACACGAGCCTTAATTTTATTAAACAAAAAGAGGTTTGTAGAATTTGTATCCACTAGAACACTACCCTTTAGATTTGAAACTTCATCAAAGACAGCATCATAGTCAAAAATAGTAACATCCTGCTTTGTAAGTTCATCCATAATCTCAGGAGAAAGTTGCTCCTTATTAACAAACAAGCAAGCGCGGTCCTTGTCTACAATAGCATAAGAAGTAATAACAGGGTTACAAGCAACATCAAAACCGCGTATGTTGTATAGGTAGCATACTTCGTCAAGAGAGCACGCAATAACGGAACTAACTTCCTTTTTTGTCATGACACTGCGTAGACGAGCTATTTTTTCCTTAGCGCTTTCACCTGTAAACTTCGTGTCAAGTAAAAATGCCTTACTTGCAACGGGACTTGGCCTATCTTCCCACAACTCGCCAACTAAATCAATATCAGTGACACATTCTAACTGTGGCGCTTTTTCCTTAAAAGCCCTAAACTGTGCAACCGAAAGCACCTTTCCGTCAACTCCTAACCTTCCACCCTTAGCAAATTTCGTTTCTAAAAATTCTAAAACACTTAAAACCCCTTTTTCCCCCATCTTGCATAGCGTAATTGAAGAACCTGCGAGTTGTTTTTCTGCTTGAATAAAATAGCGCCCATCTGTCCACAAAAAAGCTTCATCAGGAAGCACAATCAAAGTTCCTGCCGACCCGGTAAATCCCGACATAAATTCACGCGTTTTATAGTTTTCTGGTAAGTACTCACTCATGTGAGGGTCAGCCGAAGGAATATAATAGGCATCTAAAGAACGCTCTTTCATCTTTTTTCTTAATTTTTCCAATTTTTCATTTACAGTCATAGATAACCTCGAAAATATATCTTACTTTTTATAAAATTTTATTCAATACTTGTTGTGAAAACTGCATGGAAATAAATTTCTATAGTGTGTGAGTATGTCTGTTGTCTGGCAGAACGAAACAATTTCTTGGCGTACAGCATCATTACGAGCAACCTATCTCCCTGTCGCAATGGAAATGTACCTTTATACCAATCTTTTGTACAAAATTGACTACCGTGTAAACATGTTTTTTATCGGGTTGACAGGATAAGTTCTTGCCTTACCTCAAATGCAAGATATTTTTCGGCACTGTTATACCCAAACCACACAAGGAGGCATGAAAAAACACCCAAAAATCTTATGTGAACCGCTAAAAACTTCCACCTACCTCGCCTACCCTACTTGTAGCCTGCCTGACGACACTCAGGATGGCAAGCGACAGACAGTTTTTAGAAGGCCCTATGCGTCAGTATATTCAGAAGGGTCGTAGTCTTCTTCCTCTTGTTCTTCGACTTCTGCTCGTCTCCGGCGTCGCCTTACGGGTTCATCTTGTGTCTTTTTTGCCTTTTTAGGCTTAACTTTGCGCTTATAATGAGCCACATAGGAAACAAGCATCACATACAAGAGAAAAAAAACAAAAACGAGTATAGTAATAGGGTTAAAAAAGACGGATTTTAAAACAGAAAACAATTCAGATACACTCATACTCTCTCTATCGGCAAAAAAATGCAAATTCCATAACAAGATATGTTAAAGATGCGTTATTATATGTGCATTATTGTATTTATTACATTATAGAGGCTTTTTTTAATACCCATCTGACAACTGCCTATTAAGATCTTTTTGACATAATTCTTGATAGACAGGGGCACGCGTTTTTAGTTCATCTTTTAGCTTCTGTGGGAACGGCATATATCGCCAAAAAATATCCCTAATATCTCGCGGTAATTTTTGAATACCTTCACTTTCTTTTAAAATCCATAAAAGGTAATCATCAATAAAATAATCTTTAACATCGCCCTTGAGTTTTTGGTTTTGATACCATTGGTAGTAGTTGCCTGTTAGCCCCTCTTCCATCCAATAGTATGATGCTTTTTCCTTTGCCACCTGCCAGCGTAAATCGGCAACTGCACGCAACAGTGATATGGTAGGATTTTTTGCGTACATAGGAATAGCAATTCGCCCGCGGCTTGTTATACGATTATAGCGGTCAAACGGCTCCCAACAAAAGCCCACATCCCCATAACTCGGGATCAAAATAACAAAGGGTGGAATACGATTCAACTGCGACTTATACTGCCGACAAAAAGCCTGTGGGTCAATACTTTCGACCTTTGTAAGAATTTTCAAAACATTTTCACGAATAGCCAACTCTTCTGGAGATGAGCGAAGATATTCACGAGTGAGAATGGGGAAGTGGTTTCCCTGCCTACCGCAAGCCATTTTTGCCATTTGACGAATTGTTTCATATTCTGTTGTAACACCCGAAAGGTTGACCGTTTTACCGGTTTCTTCCCGAGCCATTTTTTGATCAAGGGCATTAATATCGCCTTCGGCTCGCTTATATTCGCTTATAAGTGTTGTCAATTCCTTATCGGCTGCCAATAATTTGCGTAAGCGCTCGCTTATTTGGGAAAGCCCTCTCTTTTGTACTTCAGTGTACGGGGCTTTTACACTTATCTGCAAACCCGAAACAAACTCATGAGAGAATAATTCATCAATTTGCGTTTTTATTTCATTTTCAAATCGGGTGCGTTCATCGGATTTTGCTCGCATTAAACTTTCGGTGCTCTGCTTCCGACCTTGCGCTTTTTCGTATAGTTGCTTATATCGCTCATCTACATTTTTTTTACTGACACGCACTTCATCGGTGGCAGAGGGATTTATTTTACCTGAACCGATAGCATCAAACCATTCATCTAAATAATAGATGGGTACACAGAGCGCATTTTCATCTATAACATGCGAAAAAGTGTCTTTTTGCTGTTGCGTTAAGAGCGTGGGTAAAATCATCCCATAGCGAATCGCATAGCGTTTTTCTTTGCTACTAAGCCCCGACCCAACTTCCGTAGCAAGTTCCGACACAAAGTTCCAGTAATCAGTGATAACCTGCTGGCGATACACTGCTTTATCTTTTTGGTCAAGAACCGTCAAGTACTTTGTCAAAGATTGATGCAATTTTTTTGCAGTATCGCCACCGTCCGCAAGTACTGCCTTGTAAAAGTCTGCTGAATCAAACAGATTGTGTCCTGTATCAGCATAGGATTTAGTAACCTTAGGAAATTCCTTTTCGGCGAGGTCTACTTCGCTTGGGTCCCTCGCCTTTTCACCAATAGCTTCACGAGACTTTGAAAACATCGTCTTCGTATTAATATCTACCGGCTTTACAGGAGTTTCTTCAACAGTACTATCAATAAAATTTAGAAGATCATCAATTTCGTCATCTACATTAAATTTCATACAAGACCCTGTACTTTGCTTTCAATTTGCAAGTGGAGATGAGGGGAATTGAACCCCTGACCTATTGCATGCCATGCAAGCGCTCTACCAACTGAGCTACACCCCCAATGTCCTTATAGTCTACATTTTTAACAAAAAAAAGTCAAGCGCCCGAAACAGATTATCATAAAATAGAGTCTCTAAAAACTGGCTAGATACTTTGCTCCCATGTTAGAACTTTTTAAGATTATCGACCAGTGCTCTTACTTGTACATTTGCAAAAATGATGTATAATACGCTCATGATTCAGGCTATTGCATTTGATATTGATGGAACACTCTACTCACAGGCAGATTTTACTATCCGCAGTTTCGGGTTTTTTGTTGCACATGCCAGAACCATGCTTGCGTTTCGTAGTGTCCGTAAAGAACTACATGCTATTTCAGCATCAAAAAATCCAGAACAGAGTATCCTGTCAAGCATATCCAAGACACACACAAATATAAATACAAGCATGAGTACAAGTAGTACAAATATAGAAGGAAAAGAAAATTTTTTTGAATTGCAGGCAGCATTACTCGGCAAAAAAATAGCAAAATCGCAATCAGAAACAAAGCAATGGATTGAAACCCATATCTATCAAGGCTGGAAGAAGATTTTCAAAAAAATATCGCCGTATGAAAACGCTGTACAAAGTATTCAGTTGCTAAAACAGGCAGGATATAAAATCGGACTTTTATCGGATTTTCCACCAGAACAAAAGGGGGATATTTGGGGACTTGCCCCTCTGTGCGATGCGATAGTTGGAAGTGAATATTGTAATGCGCTCAAACCGAGCCCGATTCCATTTTTGGAACTTTCCAAACGCTTACAAGTCCCCTGTGAGCATGTACTCTATGTGGGTAATAGCTACAAATACGATGTGCTTGGAGCAAAAGCGGTCGGTATGAAAACGGCTCTTATATGCAAAAAATCAAAAAAATCGCTTTTTACGCATAAGGCCGACATCGTATTCTCTCACTACAAAGAATTGATACCCCTCATTGAGCAACTTCATAAGCCTACTCGGTCATTCTGCTCCTGAAATAAATTTGCGGTTCGTCTTAGGATATAGCCTTTTTTAAGAACTAGAGCGAACAAGGCGAAAGCCCAAGCCGTAGTAGCGGTCGCGCGGTGAGATGATGACGTATTCGTACGGCGAGTTGAAGCGGAAAGACGCACGACAGCCAGAGGCGCCGCTGCCCCAGTAGCCGCCACGAAGGACGCGGTATGAGCCAGACGAGGCACCTCTCGGGTCGGTCGCACTTGCAGGATAACTTCCCTGCCAATCCCAACACCATTCCCATACATTACCACTCATGTCATAGAGCCCATAGCCGTTTGATTGCTTTTTCTTTACTTCATGAGTTTTATCCTCGCTGTTAGCAAAATACCATGCGTAATCGCCTAATTTATTTACATCATCAGTGCCCGCATACACATCGCCTGTAAGTCCACCGCGTGCTGCAATTTCCCATTCGGCTTCAGTTGGGAGGCGATAGCCAGTTTTACTAAAATCGCAAACAGCAACGTTCCATTCAACATTATTACTGGTTGGAATGTTATCATATTTTAAATTAGCCCAATCTACCTCTGTGCCATCTACCGTGACACTATAACAAGGTTGAAGCCCATCTTTTATAGAAAGCTTGTTGCAATAAGCAATCGCTTCATACCAAGTAATATTTTCAACCGGGCGATTTTCTTGCACTTCATCACTTGATGGATT
>JAFTEH010000136.1 GCA_017453745.1 Spirochaetaceae bacterium | reverse complement strand
TAGGAAGGTAAGGGATTCTAAGGGAAAGGTAGAAAAAACATAGCCGTCTACAGGATGTAGACGGTGCGTAAGTGCGAGAATTAAAAATATCGTATTTGCTTAAAATACATAGCGCATGACTGGGAACTTATTACTTTCAGGCGGGTTCTTAGGGCGGAGCCCTAAGCGATGCTTTTGGAAGGGATAGGGATTCTAAGGGAAAGGGAAACCTTTTGCTTCGAACAAAAGTGTGTCCCTTTCCCTTAGTATTAGAGGCAGAAAACAATCTCTGCAAAAATTACTTTCCGTGTTTCACTACAAACTGATTTGACTATTTTTGAGTTTTAGGTATACTGAAAGGGTAATGCAAAAACCACTTATCATACAAGGCGATAAAAGCATTCTGTTAGATGTCCATTCTGACGAAACAAAAGAAGCACGATATGCTTTGATACCCTTTGCAGAATTAGAAAAATCTCCAGAACATTTACATACATATCGATTAACCAATATATCTTTATGGAATGCTGCAAGTGCAGGTTTAAAAAGTGATGAAGTTATTTCAATTTTAAAAAAATATAGTCGCTATACCTTTCCTGAAAATGTAGGTTTCTGGATTACTGAAACGATGAATGTGTATGGAATGATTCACTTGGTAAGTACTGATAAGCCAGATGTTTTAAAACTTGTTGTCGATAGCGAAAAGATATTTTTACAAATTGCTAGTTATAAACAAATCCAAAAGTATCTTTCAAAGGCTGAAACGGCACAGACCTTTTTATTAAAACTTATACATCGTGGAACGGTAAAACAATTATTATTAAAGCAAAATTTTCCCGTGCAAGATGAAGTTCCTCTTCGTGAGGGGGAGCCCTTTGAATTTAGTTTACGAAGCATAACTCAAAATGGTGAAAAACTAGAATTGCGTGATTATCAAATAGAAGCAGCTGAAACATTTTTAGGAAATCAAAATATCTGTACAGGCTTTGGCACAATAGTTCTCCCATGCGGTGCTGGTAAAACTATTGTGGGGCTTTTGATAATGTCGCAGTTAAAAACAAATACTTTGATTTTAGCACCGAATGTTTCGTCAGTGTATCAATGGAAACGAGAAATTCTTGATAAGACAAGTATTTTGGAAGACGATATTGGGATATATTCTGGTGATACGAAAGAAATAAAAAAGATCACGATTGCAACATATCAAATTATAACATGGCGAAAACATGAAAAAGAAGATTTTCCCCATTTTTTTGTTTTTCGTGAAAGAAATTGGGGGCTTATTATTTACGATGAAGTGCATTTATTGCCTGCACCTATTTTTCGTATCACGGCAGAACTTCAAGTAATTAGACGGCTTGGTTTAACAGCAACCTTAGTACGCGAGGACGGACTTGAAACGGATGTATTTAGTTTAGTTGGTCCTAAACGGTATGATGTACCATGGAAAGAACTTGAAGAGAAGGGATGGATTGCTCATGCCTACTGTATCGAAGTTCGTACACAACTTCCAACACAAAAAGAAATAGAATATGCTATTGCGCCAATGCGCCAAAAATACCGTATTGCGAGCGAAAATGATAATAAGCAATCTGCTATTACCAGTATTTTAGACAAACACAGAGGAGAACCTGTTCTCATTATAGGGCAATATATTGCTCAACTTGAAAAACTTGCCGAATATTTGTCTGCACCGCTTCTCACCGGAAAAACTCCTCAATATGAACGAGAACGACTCTACGAGCTTTTTAGAAAAGGACAACTACCTGTCCTTATCGTATCTAAGGTTGCAAATTTTGCGATTGATTTGCCAGATGCCTCAATAGCTATTCAAGTTTCAGGTTCATTTGGTAGCCGTCAAGAGGAAGCGCAGCGACTGGGGCGTATTTTGCGCCCAAAGGAAAAGGATTCTTTTTTCTATACTATCGTAACAAAGGAAACTGTAGAGGAAGAATATGCTGAAAAACGGCAAAAGTTTTTAGCTGAACAAGGCTACGAGTATGAAATTATTCTAAATGAAACGAGCTAAAAATATGAGAACTCATAAGGGAATGTAGACGACACTATGAATAACAGTAAACAAAACAATGAAAGCAATCTTATTGAGTGGAAAAATTTTCTTTTAAAACTTCCAGATAAAAGTTTTTTTTCACTAATGACTTTTTATCTCGGAGAAATACCGACCCCATTTAGTAAACAAAAACTTATCGAAAACTTAATTGCACTTTTTAAAAAAGATGAAGTACAACAAACTGTTATTACAAGTATTAGTATACAAGAATTATATTTTTGTGCTTGTATTATCTTAATTGAAACATGTACTTTTGAAATCCTCTCTGATATTTTTCAATCTGAATTGAATCAGTATCAAGTAGAAGAAGTTTTACTACAACTAGAACAACGCTTAATTATTTTTAAAACCAAAGATGAAACATACCGTATTACTCCCATACTAGAAAGAAATATTTCAACTCTTTGTAATTTTACTACTTTTTTACATCCTATTAAACGGGATAAACAAACATTTTCAAATATCCGCATTTCTACACTTGATATTCTTGCAATGTATTCTTTTTTAATACACAATCCTAATCCGATAAAAAGCAATGGAGAACTTAAAAAAAAAGTAGTTGAAAAATTATCGAGCATTTTTTTTAACTTTGCATCTGAATCAACTCTATTTCATTTTTTAGTACGAGCATTTTTGAATTTGCGTCTTTTTTATGTAACAAACAGTGGTATAGTTGAAAATGAAATTGCTTGGCAATCGTTTGCAAAGTTACATTCTCGTGAAATGCAATTAGCAATCATTGTTGCATCGACTGGGTGCTACACCGAAAAGTATTTTAAGTTTTTTGTAAAGTCACTTCATTCGTTTTTTAGCTTGCTCGAATATGATTGCTGGTATGATATTGGCGATTTAGAAAAAGCACTTAAAATTATAATGATACATATCAAAAGCCAATTTAATAGTTCAGATATTTGTGTTTTTCCACATCTTGAATACGAAAGTTTTTTTGATACACAACAAAAACAATATAGTGTAATTGATATTGCGATTATGTTCGGCTTTTTGATAAAACAAGACAATATGGTTATTTTAAATTCTGAAATAGAAGTAGAGACAGAAAATAATGCACTATTAATTTCTCCCTCGTTTGAAATAACCATGTTTCCTGTTTCAAATATTGAACCATTACTTCCTATTATACCTGCGCTTCAAGTAAAATCAGTGCAAGCAACTGCTGTATTTGAATTAACGAGAAAGTCATGTGTATATTTTTTTGAACACAAAGGAACCTTTGATGAACTGGAAACATACTTCAACCTTTGTTGTGCAGGTCAAGTACCGCAAAATGTGCTCGTTTCATTACAACAATGGTATTCCAATTTTTCAAGTATAAAATTATTTTCGGGTATTGTTGCAGTAGTTTCAAAAGCTAAGTCAAATTTGTTTGAAAAAAATATGCCGCTCCATCATCTTGTAAAAGAAAAAATTTCCGATACTGTTTTTTTTCTTCATTCATCTAATACGCTTGAAGTAAAAGAAATCCTTGATTCTGTAGGCCTTGAGTATTTATTTGAAAAAACGGTGAAACCGACTGTATACATGCCTCGTTTTGTATTTTCACCTTTTGCTGACGAACATATTGATTGGATAAATGTATTATTGAAACAGGAAAAAAAACAAACACGCCTTATGTTAAAGGAAGAGTTTTTACAGCAAGGTCGAGAACGAAATAAAAAAAATGAAGAATATACGAGTGCCTTAGAGCAAAGAGTGCTCACTTCACCTTTGACTGAATTAGAAATCGATCTATTCAATGAATATCTTCGCAGAAAAATGATTATACATGAATCTCAGTTGACTCGGGAACACTTGGTGCTTGAAAATATGCAAATTTCAGCATTAGATCATTCAGCAAAGTTACGCACTTGTGAAAGTGCTATTTCACAAAAAAAAAGGTTAGAACTTAGTGTAAAAACGCCAAATGGTTTAAAAAAATTTTTTTGTACACCGATTGAAGTGATTCGTACCCCTAAAAAAGATATTTTAAAACTATATCTTACTAAAAATACGAGCAAAATTAAAATGTTAGATATTTCAAAAATTATCAAAATCCATATATTATCAGAGGCGATTTTTTAAAAGGGCTTTTTTTATTTTGGATTTTAAGTAAAATGATGCGGTATGGACAGGTTTCTACACATATTAAAACGCATTGTGCTTGTTTTAGGCTTTTTTGTTTTAGTCCTAATGGTGCTTGCATTTTTTTATAAAATAAAATCGACTTCTCTTGGAGAAAGTCAATCTAGCGTAGAAACAAATTCAGTTGAAAGCACTGACTTGACTACTGAAAAATCGTATAAACTATTTGGAGATATTGGTTTATTGCGTATCCAAACACAAGATGGAAAAACGCTTATCATTGAGCCATATTTTGAATATAGTGCTCATGATAGTGCGTTTCAGGAAGAGTTAGTTAAAAAAAAAGTCGACATCAGAGCGCGAATAACGGCTTTTTTTGCGATTCGTACATCACAGCAAATTGGAGAATTAGAAGATGCTCAATTAAAAACATTGATTTTAGAATTAGTTAATGAAATTCTTACATTGAGCCATATTGAAAAAATGTATTGTGATAAGTATATGATAATGGACTAATCTGTTAAAGTGGAGTAAAAGTATGGGGTACATTTCAGAAGCTGCACAAGTTCTTATAAGCATTTTGCCTATTGTTGCTATTATTGTGATAAGTGTTTTGATTTTTTTCTTTCTGTTGTGGCGACATCGAGAGATTATGTGCCAAATTAAAACAAATACATATACGAAGCATATTTTTAACTATAAGGTATTTTCGTTATTAACGGGTATTTTGCTTACTTCGGTAGGGGCGGTTTTATCTATTGTTTTTATTATTGTGGGAAAAAATCCATATACTGTTTTAGGTGGGCTGATACCATTAGCATTAGGTATTGGTTTACTTATTTTTTATGAAGTTATTAAAAAAAATCCTAAATTTTGAGGCAGATATGCTTAAAAGAAAAAAAAATGAAATTGATGATTCTGTAATATGTAAGATAGCCTTGGCTGGTAATACCAATGCTTTCCGAATTTTAATTGAAAAATATCAAACTCGTGTTTATAACTTAGGGCTTTCATTTTTGAAAAATCCTGATGATGCAGACGATTTTGTGCAAGATGTTATGGTAAAAGCCTACACTCATCTTCACACTTTTTTGGGTAAGTCACAGTTTTCCACTTGGCTCATGAGTATTGCTTATAATACAGCTATTAATTCTTCAAACAAAAAAAAAGAATATACTTCATTAGCAGAAAACTATGATTGTGCTTCTATGACAAAAACCCCAGAACAACAATGTATTGAAAGAGATATACTTGAATCGGTAAAAGAAGCGGTACACGCTTTGCCTGATAAGCACCGTGTCTGTATTGACCTGTATTTTTTTTATGATATGCCGTATGCAGATATAGAAGTAGTAACTGGTTTGCCGATAAATACGATTAAATCTCATGTGTTTCGTGCAAAAAAAATTCTAAAAAAGCGCTTAGAATCTCGTGTTGCTGTTATTCAACCAAATATAGCAGATTCCTATGCGTTTTTATTTAAAAAGGCTTTTTCGATATGAAATGTGAAGATGCTATTAACAAATACTGTATGCTTGACAAAAATGAAAGTTTACCATTTGCAGTATCGATGCATATTTTGTTTTGTCCACATTGTAAAAAATATATTGATACTATGGAAGAATGTAATATGTCTTTTTTTTCGTCAAGCGAAGTAAAGGAAGAAAAAGTCAGTCAGGTAATGGAAAAAATTACTCAAATTCAAAGTGAATATGAAACTGAACGAACCATTAAATCGGGATTGTTGCGATTTATACTCGGAATTACGGTATTTATTATAGTGTTTATTCTTTTTCCTATTTTTAAATGGGGTAATAATTTAACCGATACTTTAGGGCTTATTTTTTCCTTACCGCTCGGTTTATTATGTGCCTTTATCGTGTCGATAATTTCGGCACTTTTTGTCATTAAAAATTCAAGGTATTTGATAAAAAAATTTGATATTGATGTTTAGCAGTTGCTACTGTTTTGTGCTTGTTTGTTTTCTGTAGAAACGGACACTTTATCGCATCAGCCGAAAAACCTATCTACGCTGTCTCTTGTTTTTTTTATTGATTGGTTTATACTGTATTGCATGAAACTTGTATATGTTGACTATAATGCTACAACACCCTTAGATGAACAGGTTAAAAAAGTTTTTATTGAAGCGCTCGAACTATATGCAAATGGTTCAAGTATGCACGAAGATGGACGCCTCGTTGCAAAAAAAATTGAAACGGCGCGTTCCCAATTAGCGCATTTAATAAACTGCGAACCGAGTGAACTTGTTTTTACTTCTGGCGGTTCAGAATCAAACAATACTGTATTTCAAACAATGAATGCTCATAATTTTTTATCCACTTCTAAATATCAGAGACTTTATGGTGGACGGAAGCGAATTATTACTACCCAAATTGAGCATCCTTGTGTTCTTGAGTCCGCTAGAGAACTTGCGCAACGAGGATTTACCGTAGAATTTTTACCTGTTGATTCGAAAGGGCATATAGATGTAGAACGATATAAGGCATTGCTTGAAGAATCCAAACAAACTGATAATCCACAGCAAAAAGTGTTGTTGGTTTCTATCATGACTGCCAACAATGAAATTGGTACGATTCAACCAATTAAAGAATTATGTGCATACGCACATCAAGCAGGGGCACTATTTCATACCGATGCTGTTCAAGCGGTGGGAAAAATCCCAGTAAATGTAAAAGACTGGGATGTTGATTATCTTACTATTTCGTGCCATAAAATATACGGACCTAAGGGAGTAGGTGCTTTATTTGTAAAGTCTGGAGTTCCGCTCTCTTCCTTGATTAAAGGTGGACACCAAGAACATGGGGCTCGGGCAGGAACATACAATGCACCATCGATTATAGCCTTTGGAGAAGCGTGTAAGATAGCACAAGAACAGTTAGATTCTTACTATACTCATACAAAAGCACTGAGGGATAGTCTTTGCGAAACATTGCTAAAACATATTCCGAATATACGCATAAATGGAGATTTGGAACAAGGCATTCCGAATACTGTCGACATTTCCTTCCCGGGCGCTGAAGGAGAAGCTATTTTACTTCACTTGGATCTCTGTGGTATACGAGCATCGACTGGTTCTGCTTGTGCTTCAGGTAGTCTGGAATCTTCCCATGTCCTTGTTGCGACTGGTGTAGGACCGGAGTTAGCACATGGCTCAATTCGATTCAGCTTTGGAAAATATAGTACTCAGGCCGATGTAGATTATATCTGTGAAGTATTGCCACCTATTATTTCACGCTTGCGTAGTTTTTCTACATTGGAAGTTAGTTGATTGTAACAACAGTGGCTTTTATGTATAACTTGAAAATATTTGTAAAATAAAGTATAACTGTTTATATGTTAAGGATTGCACTTCAATTAAAGGACCTTTTTCATAGTTATTGTTTTTGGGCGCCTTTTGTGAGTTGGTTTGTGTGCCAACTTACAAAAGGTATTATTGCAATGACTCAAACTGATGAAAAGCGAATTGCAAGTTTTTTTTATCATTTTGGGAAAACGGGTGGCTTACCTTCAAGTCATAGTTCGGTGGTTGTAGCACTTGCGCTTTCTCTTGGCTTAAAAAATGGTTTTAGTAGCGATATTTTTGTTTTATCGTTTTTTTTAGCGTCTATTGTTATTCGTGATGCTATTGGGGTGCGATTATCTAGTGGACTTCAGGCAAAGACACTTAATTCACTTGGCTCAAAGGTTTCAGAACAATTAGATATTGACTTTCAACCAGTAAAAGAAATAAATGGACATACTAAATTTCAAGTTATAGTTGGTGGAATTATAGGCTTTGTGACAACCTTAATTTTTGTTTATATTTTTTATTAAAAGATACAGATACATTGGTATGCAGTTAAAAACAGTTATTAAGGCTTTTTTGCTTGGTTTTTTTTTGGTTGTCTTTTTATGGGCATTCTTTTTTTTAAAAACATCGAGTTCTAGTTCAGCATTACAGGGATATGTACAACTTACTATTGATAAGGCATCCGCGACAAGTTCTTTTTTTTCCAAGCTACGCTCTTTTTCGCTCACTGTAATTACGGCTGAATCAGTTTTTAATATTCCTCCTTTTAATACCGCAGATATACCTCAGACATATTTTATTGACAATACTGAATATCTTCCTTATTTTTATTCAAACCCGAATCTTGAAACATGTTATATAAAAAATAACATTACCTTTTTTCAATGGCTCTCCATCGTCTGGACATTAAAAACACAAACTAAGGAATGGTATTTTGAAAAGACAAAAAATTTTTCTTTTCTTTCGTGTTTTATTTCCATCGGTTTTTTTATCTTTTTGCTCTGTAGAACGCAAAAAAAACTACTTTTTACTGTTTATTCTCTTCCTTTTTTGCTTTTTTCAGTATATGCTATCTGGTTTTCTCAACTTGTTTCCGTACTTTTTTTTCTATCGGGGATTTTCTTTTTTTTAAGTCTTTTTACTTTTAAAATAGCAAATTTACAGGAATTTTTTACAAAAAATAGTTTGCTCTTTTTCCTTATTTTG
>JAFTEH010000135.1 GCA_017453745.1 Spirochaetaceae bacterium | reverse complement strand
GCTTATGCGTCCTCGCAATGACGAGCGGTGTGAGCGAATCCGTGTGACAACCTTTTTTATTATCACACGGACTTCGTTGCTTACGCCCGTTGCCTAACCTGCCTACCGTCAGGCAGGCGGCGACTACATCACACAATTTACCAACAATACCTAGTCCAAAAAAGCGAGGGCGTTAACCCGAGCAGCGTAGCGAATCGTCCGTGTGATAATAATTCGATAGATTGCTTCGGGCACTCATGCCCTCGCCAATGACGAGGTAACCAGAGATTGCTTTGCTGGCTCACCCACACTGGCAGAAGGTACCCCTCACACGAAACAATACAATGAGCCTATAACACGCTTTGTCGGTGCTTATATTTGCGCATTCTTCAAGAAATAGGGTAAAAAAATATAGATAATTTTTCAACTGTTTAAGCGGCAGCCGCACCGGTAAAATCGTTATCACTAAATCTAAAAATAATTATTTTAGCATTGATTTAATAAACCACAGTTGTTTTGTATAGTGCCCGATATGCTCTTCTAACTCAGCAGTAAGTCCCAATTCACCCTGTTCATCGGCTAAGTTGTAAAGCGCCTGTGCCTCACTTTTTAAAAGTTCCATATCTTCAAGCACAACTTTAAGAGCATTTTCTACGGAAATCTCCTTTGACTCTAACTCTTTGATATTTGCATTTGCCAAAAAATCTTTGAGACTTGCCAATGGAAATTCGCCTTTCATGCGAAGTTGTTCGGCGACCGCATCAAAATACTCTGTCGTTTCATCGTAAAGCGTTTCTAAGTATTCATGCACCGCTTTAAAACTCAAGCCAGTTACATTCCAGTGCAAATTATGCAGCTTGACATATTCAACACCTAAATCTGCCAAATAATTGTTGAGTTGTTTTGTTAAATCTTTATTCACTTTTCCCTCCTCTGTGATAAAATCGTACATTTAACTGCATACAATAATAATAAATATCTTCGGTATTGTCAAGTGATTTAAAAAATAATTTGTACCATTTCCGCACATGGTACCCCCCCCCTTGACAAAACATACAAATAGAAGTATAATGAGCCACCTATGGAACTAATCAGGCTACAAGATTCAGACTACAAAAAATCGTATGAACTTTATATGAGTTTTCCAAAAGAAGAAAATGGATTTGTCAATAATGTCTATGGATATAATTATGAAGAGTTCTTAGATTGGATTTCAAAAAAAAGAAACAGGTCTTTAGGGAAAGAACTACCCGAAGGATTTGTTCCAGATACAACTTTTGTGCTTGTAGATAATGGCGTTTATGTTGGTGTTTTTAATCTCCGTCATTACTTAAACGATTTTTTGCAAAATGGACCGGGACACATTGGTTATTGCATTTCTAAAAACTTTAGAAAAAAAGGCTATGCAACAAAGGGGCTTAGCTTGACACTTGACAAGGCTCGCCAAATGGGGATTTATGAGGCATACCTTTCTGTAAACAAGGACAACGAAGCAAGCCTAAAGGTGCAAGTTAAAAATGGAGCGTATATCCACCACGAAAATGAAAGTCAGTTTTTTACAAGGATTAATCTTATCGACAATGGTAAACGAGGAGAAACATAGAGAAACGAGAAATGCAAGAAAAAGGTCTTGGCATTTACGGCAAGACCTTTTTTGTTTAGTGCTGGTTCCCTCTACTGTGCTGTACGGACAAGTCGTATGCCAGTACCCATACCAAATTCTATGGGGAAATATACCCTACTAGATACAGTCATATTGCGAATATTATCTGAGATAAAAGCTCCACCATGTACAACTTTTCCCTTGTCGCGTTTGCACGAGGGCTCGCTAAAGCGAGCCCTCGCATGTGAGCCGCCTACAGTGCAGTAGACGCCACACAAAAAAACAAGGCGGACACCGCCCACCTTGCATTCACCTTGGCTACTGTCTTTGCCTATTTTTCAGTAAAGTAGCCCGGTGCAGATGTGCCACCGTCTATGCGTGCATAGCTTGCGTCAATTTTTGTATTGTCAAAGGCAGTGCCAGCACCACCTTTGAGGTTTGAACAACTAGAAAACATAGAGCCAGCAGTAGAGATTGAAGACCAGTCTGTTCCTGCCTTTGCGTAAATAGTCGTAAGTGCCGTGCAAGTGCTAAACATACCTGTTGTGTCGGTTATTTTGCTACCGTCAAAGCCACTTATGTCAATTGCTGTTAGAGCTTTGCAATTCGTGAACATTCTATAAAAACTAGTTGCCGATGTCGTATTTAATGCGTCAAGTCCAACTATCGTGCTCAATGCATAGCAGTTCTGAAACATCTGTGAAAAACTTGTTACTGCACTTGTGTCAAAGCCACTGATGTCTATTTCTGTAAGCGTTCCACATCCATAGAACATATTCTCACAGTACGCAAGTGGTATTTTTTTGCCAGCATCGGTGTAGCCTTTTGCGTAGTAGTAGATTGTCTTGCTACCATCATCAAGCCATGCG
>JAFTEH010000134.1 GCA_017453745.1 Spirochaetaceae bacterium | reverse complement strand
TACAGTTTCATCATTACTAGACCAACTTACATTTTTATTGGTGGCATTCTCTGGGCTTACAGTAGCTGTTAATGTTATAGATTCATTAACATTTAATGTAAGTTCACTTTGGGATAAAGAGACACCTGTTACTGCTATAACCTCTGGTTTTGGTGGCTCTGGTCTACTTTTGTGCGGACAGCTACTTACCATAAGAACAACACTTACTACCGAAAAGAGCGTAAGTACCTTAAAAAAATGTTTCATACAATCTTTCTCCTGTGTGTTTTTAAAAATGTAAGATTATTTAAAATGTCAAACGATGGAGCAACCAACATGGATTCTAAAAACTCCAACACATTTGACACATTGTTTACTAAAAAAGGATTTGTTTGGCAATTTCCGTGCCAAAAATCGCTTTTTCAAAAAGTTTTTTCACTATTTTTGAATTGCACCCAACGGCAAGAGAAAAAAAAGTACACTGTATGGCAAAAACTGTTATACGCCTTGTCATAGTAGTAATACTATACGACTTTTTTAATAATTTATCAAGTGTGGGTGGGTGTTTTTTTATTGTCACACGGATTCGGAATTTCTACGAAATTCCATAATATTAAAATGTTATTCTTTGCCTGATACACAGCAACATAACAATACTTTGCTCTTAAAAAAGCAAAACTCGTTAGAGTTGAGCAAATCCGTTTGTTGCTCCCAAAAAAGCGAGCCCGTTAGGGCGAGCAGCGTAGCGAATTGTCCGTGTGATAACTTTTTTTTATTGTCACACGGATTCAATTTTGCTAACGCAAAATTATGAAACAACAATCATTCTGCTCCTGCTACCTGCTTGCAGCCTGCCCTGAGGCAGTCAGGACAGGCAAGCGTCAAGTAGGCTACGGCTCAACATGACAAAACTTTGTATCGTAAAAACCGTAGATTTTCCCAAATACGCATCTCACATTCTGTCAAGTAGAGCGAAGGGAAAATAAGGCACTGGTCAAGCATGGACAGACAGGCAGCAGAACAAGCCCCCTTACTCTTGGACTACAAAAAAACACTTGAAAAAAAACAAGGCTTTACTACAATGAGCGTATGGAAGAATATGCTGAAAAAGTTATTGTTACGAACAACAAAAAGGTACAGGAAAAGTATTCTGATGTAGGGTATCAAGTGCTTTTTTTACCTGAAGTATCTCTTGTGTATATGACAGCACGAGACCTCATACATAAAAACTTTTTTTTAGTAAATCACAGTATGACTGCAAATATTCCGATATATAAACATCCATACCGAAGTCTTGCTTTGAAGCTCGGTAAAAGTCTTCACCACGATTCGCTTATGCTTATTGAGCGTGCTCTTGAAAAATTGCGAATGGGAACTATGCCCAATTATCCTGAACAGGTACTGCAAGACTTTCAAGATTTGGACTTGACACTATTTCAAGAAGTTAAGTTGTAAACTGCTTATATTACGCCATGGAAATCAATTTTTGCAGAGAATACTAAGGGAAAAGACACCCTTTTGACCGAGCAAAAGGGTTTCCTTTCCCTTAGGAACCCTTACCTTCCTAAAACGCGGCTTAGGGGTTCCCCCTAAGAACCCCATTTTTTCGCCTTGCATTAAGTCCGTGTGCAAGCAAGGCGGATTTTAGTGTTT
>JAFTEH010000133.1 GCA_017453745.1 Spirochaetaceae bacterium | reverse complement strand
GAAAAACCTGACCACTTTTTGATTAGTGCTTTATATATCAAAAAAGACCTACAACACAAAGGCTTTGGTAAAATGCTTTTAGACTTTGTCGAAAACCTCGTCAACGAAAAGAAAGGCAAGGTTATTTTGTTAAAATCGATACAAATGTTCGACATGGTTACAAACTTCTATATTAAATGTGGCTATAAAATAATTACCACCGCCGACGAAATCAGCGAAGCAAAAACCTATTTACCCGTAGAACCTTGGGAATATTTATTCGGAAAAGTTTTCTCGTAAGACTTGATTTTTACCCAATTTATTTTAATTCTTAAAATCTTAGGAGGATTTTTAAAGACTCTCAACAGAAAGATTAGTTTTCGCCTGCCATACGGCAGGCTCATCATTACGATAACTGACACCCCCTTCGTCATTTCGACCCTGAACTTGTTTCAGGGGACGAAGCAATCTCTACTCTAAAAAAAGGCTCCCAACATAACCGTTGGTAGCCTTTTTTTTCAATTTAATGAGGTTTACCCATTGAAAATATTTCGGAGTGCTGAAAATCGCTTGATTCTTGCAAGTTCTCCAAGCCTAAAACAAGGGGTAGCGAAAGGGGCAAGATGAGGCGGAATGTCGCCGAAATCCTCAGGGCTCACGACCTTACCGTATTGATCCATCAACTTCGCTGACAAGGTTTCCTTTAGACTCGGAAAAAAGTCCTTCGGCAAGGCTTCTAGCTTTTTGCCTGGAAACTCAATTTTCGCCTGCGTTAAAAAGCCAACCACAGGAAGCGAGTAATCATTTATGTCCGCACCAGTTGGAACGGTGAATTTGTCCGTAAGCTTACCAGCGAGGTAGGCAGAGCGAATATATGGCCAAATCCAAGGCGGAAAATCATGGGTAAAATCGTCCATAATTGGATACGCATTTTTGCCCAACTTCGCAAGAAAGCGAGAGCGAAGTTCCGCTGTTGTGATTTTTGTTTTTCGCTTGATGTATCTTGCCATAGGTGCCTCCTTTTATGGTTGATAGTATAAGGCTGGAACGATGCCGTACATGTTGTAATCCACATAACAACTTATTGTATTTTTAGTTCTACCTGCGGAATTCACATATAACACACTGGATGAATCATGCCTAGGGGAACGAAGGAAAAAGTTAACGGCCTTAGTATCGGAACTACAAACCGAATTTTTTGCTAACGCAAAATCGGTTGGCTTTCTGATACGAACATCATTATCAACAAAATAGCTATTATTATTGACTTCGGAATAACTCAATAAAAAGATTTTGTCATTTGTTTTATTACAAGTTCTGTTGTTTGGAGAAGAAGCTGTGCTTGCCGCAGTATTGTCAACTTCTGTTTCCTTAATAACAGCCTGTTGTGATGTAGTAAACGCTGTTTGGAAAAAGCCCTTATTTTCATGCTCTGAATTAGCACTGCCATTATCGTATCCAATACCATTTAACCATGCTCTGATTTTACTGTGCTCGTAATTGTTCGGGTAGATTGTTTTGCTATCGATAGTGCGTTCATTCTCATTGTCAAAGTAGAGCGCATCTGCCATAATACCACTTTCAGCAAGCAAGAATTTAGGTGAACTTTCGGCTTTTGAATTGCTAGCATTAAGCACTCGCCACTTGATTGGCATAACCTTGAACCATCTGTAGCTGTTGGCATTGAACATTTGAACCTGAGTACCATCGGTGTACTTATACTGTTCACTATTCTTGTATGCATTTTCTCTCTGCTTATTATACCAAGCCCCATCGCTCCCCATATAATAGGTAAACATACCCACCACAAACTTGTTTGCGTCGATTTCGTCTACGGTTACATCGCTTGCCTTGATGGTTTGTGGCCAGGTGCCAAAGGTTACATAAGTGCCGCTGGGGCCTGCCGTACCGTCGGTAGTTGCGTCAAGTTCGGTGTATTGCCCCAGCGTGTCCAGGTCTTCCGGGGTTTTTACTGTAATCGTGCAAGTTGCCTCGTAGTCGCCGTCTACGGTTGTTACGGTAATCGTGGTGGTTCCGTTCGCTACGGCTGTTACGGTCCCATCTTGCTCCACCGACGCAACACCATCGTTATCGCTACGCCAGATTACATCTTTGTTTGTCGCATCATCCGGCGTAATAGTCGCTACTAAGGTTTCAGTACCAGTGATTCTTATCGTTAAAGATGCTCTATTTAGGGATATATCCTCTACACCAACTGGTTCCGTTACTTTCACAGAGCAAGTTGCCTCGAAATCGCCATCCGCGGTCTTCACTCTGATAATGGTATCACCAGGACCTTGTGCGGTTACTTTGCCGTCTTGTTCCACCGACGCAACACTATCGTCATCGCTGGTCCAAGTTACAGCCTTGTTTGTCGCGTTATCGGGCTCGATAGTCATCACTAGCGTTACACTCTCCCCAGTGGTCAGCGACAAGTTCTCCTGGTCGAGGGACACCCCAGTTACAGCGACAGTTTCCAGTCCTGGTGTAGGTCCTGGCGTCGGTTCAGGAGTGGGAGTCGGGTCGTTTTGCGGACATGCCATCACCATCATTACAAAAGCCGCACTCATTACAAATGCAGCAACCTTTAAAAATTTTCTCATAAAATCTCTCCTCGAAAAAAAATTTATTAAAATGCCTTATTTAATATTATGGCGGCATTTTATGTGGGGCTTGTGTCAAGCCCCACTTCCCAGTATACTGGGAAAATTTTTTGGAGGATTTTTCGCATGGGAATTCCACATCCCTCTATACTTTCCTTAGGATTTTTAGTATAATAGTTTAATCGGAGGAGCGAAGTATGGGCGAGACTATCATGCAGATGTACGAAATGATGAACGAAACAGCACAAAAAGAAGTATGCGATTTTGCCCACGAGCAATAGCTTCTACCGTTCTGTTTATTGCAATTCGCTGATAGTAACGAGGTGAGCGACCTGTTGAATCAAAGTAGTATGAACAAAGAGCTGTATCTTCTTCCTCTTTTGAAGCAAGACTGTTGTAGCGTTTGTAACAGTTCCATAGTTCATTTGGAGTTGGAAAGTGTTCAAGTTCGGTATTTTCAGAAACAAGAGTTTTTGCATCTGCACCTGGATAGTGATTAGATGGGTTTGAAATTTGGGCTTTGCAATTATTACGATACTGGATTACAAAGCCGTCCCCATTGCTAGAAATTGCGACAGGAATATCAAGCGTTCTAGCGTATTCTAAAGCTTGCTGGATTCCAGCTCCAACAGTATGTGTATTGTCTTTAACTTCTATAACAGCCACAGGAATATTTGGCTCATAATAAAGAATAATATCCGCTCTTTTGCGTTCCCCACGTTTAATTTTAGTTCCATTTACAAAAATTCTTCCGTTAGTGAAACTAACTTCTTCGCGTATTTGCTTATCCCCCCAACCAACATTTTTTATAGCAGGAAGAACAAATTTTGAGATAATATCACGCTCTGATAGGGATTTTTTTCTATCCATACTATAATTATAGCATTTTTTATGAAAAAAAATAACCCATTGTGGCTGTGGTGATGTTTTTTCCACTTTCAAGGCGTTTATCAAAGTGTAGTCCAGTGCGTTTGTAGGTGGTGCCAAGCGAGGCTATCTGGATTGCTTCATCTGAAGTAAGTTCAGACTCGCAATGATGCATGGAGGATTATCACACGGACTTCATTGCGAGTAGCGTGCTAGTACGCATCGTCATTGCGAGGGAGTGCCAACACCCGAAGCAATCTTGCGTTTTACCCCGTGTAATCAGGCTCCCACCATTCTATGCTTAACCATAGAACATAGATAGGAGCACTTCCTTTTATGACAGCCGTGCCACTAGTTTCAAAAACTTTGTGGCGTTCATTTGTTCGTTGGTCACATATTCGCCGTTATAAAACAGGGCGTATGTAGTAATTGGGCTTGGAGCGTTTTGAGCGGCTTCCTTGGTTTCAAGTTTTATCGCCTTGAAAGGTATGGACTGGTTTTTTGCGGTTTGCTCTAAAATCGGAACGTACTTTGCGTTAAAGGGGCACTGGTTTGTGTAATATAGTACATAGCCTTTTTGTGGCGTTTTTGGATGCTTTGCACAAGGCTTAAAACGCGGTACACTGGCTTTTGGCGAAAAAGGTAGGTACATAAGCTGAATACCATTATCGGTTTCATCACAAACCACAAAGCCTTTATGCATTAAAAACTTTGGGTCGGCTAAAAAAGGTTTTTTCTTGGCGGATGAGAGAATACACAAGCCTTGCTTGTTTTTAAGCTTGCTATCCTTGATGCATTCGTCTAATAGATCTGTTGAGTAGCCTTTGCCTTTTAGGGAGCCAGAAACCCATAGACAGTTGATATACACATAGCCTTCAGCGTCAATTGGGTTCCAAGCATTTTCGGCAGGCGTGTATTCAATAAAACATTTTCCGCGTTCTGTGCTTTTCAAAAAGACGAGCCCCTCATCGAAACGGTCTTTAAGCCATGCTTTCTTGGAGGCTACTTGCACATCGTTGTTATTCGAAATCGCACAGCAAATATGTTCATTGTCTAAGTTTTCTTTTGTAACCCTGATGTATTCCATCTTTCTCCCCGAAGTCAACCGCTTTGTGATTATAACTCGTTTTAGGTGATTTTGTCAACTATGGGGGATAATGGTAAAAGCAAGTAATGGTAAAACCACACCGAAGGAGTATTGTAGAAAGGGTAGCTACACTGATCACGGCGACAAGTGGATCATGGGCGGGATGAGTAGGTGGTGGTAAATTTACAGTTAGGATAATTAGAACAACCGTAAAACTTGCCGTTCTTTCCATTTATAAGTTTCAATTCCCCTTTGCATTTTGGGCAGATATTATTATTTATTTTTATTTGCTTTTCACTGATAGCTTGTTTTATATTTTTTACATGTTCTTTTCTTGCAGTTTTATCAATAATATTTGATGTTTCAAGAATAGTTTTAATTTTTACTACATCTTCTGCAGAAATGCATTTTTCTGAACTTAAACTTTTAATTGTGTCAATTAGCATATTGTCATAAATTACTGGGACGGTGGATACTATATTTTTTAATATTGCATTTCCTGAAAAAACAATAATGGGATAATATTTAATATTTGGAATATATGATAAGATGTCCTTTAATGCATATATGTGACTGTAGTTTTGTTTTATAGGATTTCTAAAACTATATTTTTCTTTGAAAATTACTTGTGTCCAATACTCATACTTTTCATAGCCAAAAAACCAACCGTTATAGTGTTTAGTTTCTACTACAAAAATTCCATATTCAGATATGATAATCTCATCTATTTGAGATGTGTGACCACTTTTATTTTGTATCAAAAGATCTTTTAAAACTATATATTCATCTCCAAGAAACTTTAATCGTACATTTACTTTAGTTTCTCCAACTGCACCTTTGATTTTAGAGGAAAATACTCTTAAAGAAATTAAAACGATAAAAATAATAACTACAAATATCATAGTTTACTACTATAAAGCTTTTTAAAAGCCTCGAATTACGCTCAAAACGTCATAAATCTCTAAAACACAGAATCTTGCTCGTCTTCAACGCTATCGTAATTGTTAAAATAGTAGGTTAGTACAAGCCGACCGTTGCCTTCGTAAAAACCATCTACATATTTGCACTCTAACGCTATCACATCGATATTATCTTTTAGCTTGGTATTTTTTCCCCAGACTGCATAAAGTTCGTATTCGCCTTCTTTTAATGAATAAAACCATTTATCTTCGCTTTGTTCAAGCATTTTATAGATGTTATCATAAATTGAGTTTTGTTCACCATTTGTTCCTTGCTGAAATATTTTATATGGATTTTCTTTTTTAATATACTCATCGGTTACTTGTGGTTTCCCATAGGTTTTTGCAATGCGATCTTTGACATTGTTAAAGGCATTTTTTAACTCCGTGCCATATTTATTTGTTTGTATTGATGAGGACATTGCACGAATTTGATAAAGACCAGTTTGATCGGTTATATAAACGGCATAATAATCAAAAATCGGATGACTATTTATTGGTTTTACCAAATATATTCCATCTTTTATAGTTATTGGCTCGGTTTCGCAAACCTCAGCGATTTCTTCAATGGTCATACCCATTTTTAAGCCAAATGGTGAAGCAAAACATAAGCTAGCCAAAAGTACAAACAAATAGCTCAAAAATAATTTTTTCATACGACACATCTCCGTGTTTTAAAGGTACGAGGGTTGTGAAAGGTTACGGCGAGGAAGCATCTTAAGCAGCTACTTCAAAATGATTTTTCTGATGAATCTCTGATAGCTTTTTAGCTTTCCTTGGCGACGAATGTGCCCCAATCTTTCCAGGAAACATAGAAACCTCCGCAGATTTTCTAAAGTATAGCACATGTAAAATCTAAAGTCTTATACTACAAAAAAAGGCAGATTTTCCTCATCCAACCTACCCGCTAGTCTCAAGCCCCACTCCCTAACGCCTCCGGACGCACCATATGAGGTTTTTAGTGGGTTGATCGGCGCTCTCTTTATGGTAGCCACCATATAGGTGAACAATCTCGTAGCCAGTCAACTCCAAAAGATACTTCATTTCTTGGCGATAGGTTTCTCGCATCTTTAGTGGGCGAACGCGATCTTCGATAACAGCACCGCTATCATCCAAAGTTTCAAACTTCCAGTTTCCACTCATGATTTGGGTGTGTGGGTCGTAGGAAATCGCATTGTATAATCGTTCGCGTTGACCGTGCTTGTTGGTATACTCTATGCGCAACGAATAGTCTGTTTCTTTTGTGTTCATCTGTTGTGCCTGAAAATGCGGATTGGGGTCAAAGGTGTTGAATGTCAACATTCCGCCATCTACGAGGTTTTCGCGTATATTCAAGAGAGCTGCACGTTGTAACTCAGGGGTCAGAAGATGCATAAATCCGCTTCGTGCTATAATGGCACAAGAGTACTTTTTATCGCTTCTGAAGTCAGTCATATTCGCTGGGAAGATGTTCAAGTTAAAGCCTTTCGCCCTTGCTTTTTCAGCCGCAATCCGACACATTGCCTCAGATAAATCAGTACCATCGGCGATTATCCCATTTTCCGCAAGATGTAGCAAAACCGCACCAGTGCCACAGGCAATATCGATCACCCCCTGCTCGCCGTATTCTCTAGCAAAGTCAAGATAAAATTCCTTAAATCCTCTATGATTATCTACATCTTTGTACATTTCTGCAAGATATAGATCATAATTTTCTGCCACATCATCATAATCATGTAAATCCATTTGTTCACCTCTTAAGTGGGGCTTGTGTCAAGACCCACTTCCCAGTATACTGGGAAATTTTAGGGAATTAACGCTATAGAAGCCCATCGCAAGTTTTAATGTACGTATCATAACTTAGTTCAGGCGAAACCGAGAACATCTCTTTTAGCATAGTTGCACACCAATCAGAATCATCGGATTCAAATACTATACGGTCAAATTTGCTGAACATATAAGCAAGCAAACAACCAGCAAAATGAAAGAAGTGTTCCTTGGTATACGAGAAAACATAAGCTATTTCGTTGTCATCAATAAAAGCCGCAGAATCAACTTTGTTGCTGGTCTTTGAATACAATACAATGTTAGGCAACATCTCATCGAACTCTTCTAGCGTTGCCGTAAGTGGATTGATTGCCACGTGCGTATCAGCATAATAGGCATACATCATTTCGGCAATTTCCGCATAAACAAGACTTCCCTTTCGTGCTTCAGAAAGTACCGTAAAGTCAGTTACACGAGGCATGGCAAGGTTTGCAATACACACATCCATTTCATAACACTTTCGCTTTAATTGAAAACCCGATTGCTCAAGAATTCCAATAAGCTGTTCAGCGTCAGATGAGACCATAATCTGCAATGGTTCGCGATGTTTTTCAATCAATTCTTCAAACATAGCACTGTACAGATGAGGCACTTCGCTATCTTCGATACTCAAGTATATATGATTGTTATGATACTTATTGCGGTATACTTTCATTGACTTCCACAACTGCCATATTATGCCCTATTAATAGAGTATAGTCAAGGCCCATGGGTTGTGGACACGGAAATAAGTTTTATGGTATTTTCCCTAGGGCGTCATTAGCGAGGATCTATCTCTCCGTCATTGCGCCCGAAGCAATTTTTTTCACACGGACCATTCGCTACGCTGCTCGGACTAACGTCCTCGCCATTTAAAAGCCAAGCCTTTGTTGGTAAAGCCGCACCCTGTAGTCGCCGTTAGGCGACGGGCGTAGCAACACCGTCCGTGTGATAGTTCCCTCTAGAACGACCTCAATGCAGGGACGAAGCAATCTTTCAGTTATATCGACACCCTACCCAGCTCATTATTGGGTAGTCCAGGGTTCATGTTACGAACTCAAATCCAATCTTATAATTTTTTAGCATAATCAACAGCCTTTGTTAAAAAGCTATCTATAGTTTCGTCCTGTGCAAAGTACTCTTGACGCCATTTTGTATAATCAAAGCGCTCCCTTTGAATTGCAGCAATAAAAGATTCCGCTTCCACAATTCCCATATTTTTTACAAGACAATTCATCCCACGTGTCATAAGTTCCACAGTCGCAGTCGCTACATACGTTACATCATCCATTTTGTTTTTTCCTCCGAAAGTATCTGTATAAATTGAACTGGATTCAAAATAATTGTCTTATTTGATTTATATTTTAATATCCTGTTATCTGTCGTCAAGAAATAGTCGCATTTAGCATACTCGGCACAGGCTATATGACAAGAATCAGCAGCTTTCACCCCAGTAGAATGGATAACTTCAGCAAGTTTTTGAATTTCATCATTTTTTTCTACGCCAATATGCTGAACAGCGTTCGCAAAAAAATCGGCAATACTATCACGGCGAAAAGGGTTCGGATTACGACTGTTTTCATAGTCCAAAATATACGAGGTTACTAGGTCAAGCTTTTTTCGCGTATCAAATGCTGAACAAAGAGCTTGGCTTGCGATTCAAGCGAAATACGAATAAAACTCTGATCATCGTAAGGTCTGTTGTAGCAACAGTTATCAAGATATACTCGCACTGATTCTCCTAACCGTCACATTATCTACTATTTAGAAAATATAGTCAAGTCCCACTTAATCAGTATACTTGAAAATTTTTTTCTGATGAATCACCTATAGCTTTTTAGCTTTCCTTAGTGACGAATGCACCCCAATCTTTCCAGAAAACATATTCAATTTCATTCAGCTTTAGAGAAATATCCCCTAAATAAAAAATCGCCCCCTTGGTTTGTTTATCACCTTTCAGCTCCAGATATTTTTTGAGATTTCTTGAGGCCTTGGTATCTGTTTGCGATGTACTTTTGATTTCTATGGCAAAAGCATGTTTCCACATTATTAACCAACTCATCAATAGAAAACGGAAGCAATTCCAAAAAGAATGCCCGCCCTACAAGAGAATCTGTCATATTCTTTTTTAATTTAAACTAACTTGAACCTGTAAGTATGTATTTTCCTGGCTTGCTTTTTTCAGCATCGACTTTCATTTTAAGAGCGTTAAAGATTTCAGGTACCTTCTGTGCCTCATCAATAATAACGCCCTCTGAAAACGTCTCCACAAAATCTTTGGGTTTGATTTTACAAATTCCATTATGTTGTCATCATCGAAAGTAACATGTAAAATCTAAAGTTTGTAGTATGAAATTCCTAAAGTTTGAACTATGTAAAATCTGAAGTCACATTGTAACAAGAAAAGGAGGGCTTTCCTCTTTCAAGGTTTCCACTAACGGCCATAATTTCAAAGCCATCCACCCATTCTACATTCATCTATTAAGGGCACTTCTAAAAATTTAATAAATTTTGAGTTTTTAGAAATGCCCAAATGTTTATCGAGTTGCTGCTAGGCTTATTTGGTTAAGTGGGAGCGAACCAGGCGTAAACCGCTTGACTTGTATCGCATTGATGGTGGTAGCCTATTTGCTCTGTGTGAAATACGATTGTAGTAGGCAGTTGAGTCATAACCACCTCCACCACAATAGCGCTCATTATATGTAGTATCAGGACCCGTGGGATCATAAACACCACTCGGATATTCTGCCGAGCTATCAAACTTATCCCAAGAAAACTCAAACACGTTACCGGTCATATCATAAAGCCCCAGAGCATTAGGTAACTTTTTCATAACTTCGTGGGTTTTCCCATCAGAATTTTCTTTACCCCAAGCATAGTTTCCCAAACGACTTTCACTCGCACAGCCAGCCCACACATTACCAGTTAAACCACCGCGTGCGGCGACTTCTCGTTCAACTTCGGTTGGTAGGCGATAACCGTTTTTGCTAAAATCGCATGACACATTGTTCCAATCGTCATCGCCAGTAGTTGGGATATCCGCGTATGCCAGGTTTGCCCAATCGATTTCTATTTTGTTGCCAGCACCATCATCGACCTTTACCGAATAGACTGGCTCCAAGCCTTCCTTGATTGAACGCTTGTTGCAATAGCTAATGGCATCGTACCAACTCACTTGGTCGACTGGTCGCTTTAATTGGACTTCGCCTGGGGCGACCTTTTTAGCATCGTCTTCGCCTTGGAAAAAGCTTGGATTTACATCGAAAACTTCAAGCCACTCAGCTTGGGTTACTTCGTGGTCGCAAATGTAATAGCTACTCAAGACTACTTTGGCTTCTTTGGTTGTGTCGGTGCCAATGCCATTGTACAAAATGGTATAGGTGCCAGCAGGAATGAACTTCATTGGTTCTTCGGTTGCTCCACTTTCAACATAGTAGTTGTTGATTACAGTACCGCCACCTTGGGGGCAAGCCGCAAGCAACACGACAAAGGCAACGCTTGCCATAACTGCAAGCGATTTACAATAAATTTTTCTCATAAAATCTCCTCGTAAAAAATTTATTAAAATGCCGTCATTAAGGCGGCATTTTAAGTGGGGCTTGTGTCAAGCCCCACTTCCCAGTATACTGGGAAAATTTTTAGGGAGTTTTTCGCATGGGAATTCCACATCCCACTATACTTTCCACAAGATTTTTAGTATAATAGAATAATCAGAGGAGCGAAGTATGGACGAGACTATCATGCAGATGTACGAAATGATGAACGAAACAGCACAAAAAGAATTATACGATTTTGCTTTGTTTCTTGTTTCAAAGCAAAATTCGATACAGCCTCAAGAAATAAACTCTTTGGAAAAATTTTTCGAGCTTGGTACTATATTTCACGGAAATTCCAACGGTCAAAAATGGACAAGAGATGAACTCTATGAACGATAAAGTTTTTATAGATACTAATATTTTAATTTACAGCATTGATGATAGCGATATTTTAAAGCAACAAAGGGCAAAAAATGCGATTATCAAAATTTCCCACAATGCAATTATCTCAACACAAGTTTTACAAGAATTCTATAATATCGCAACTAAAAAACTCGGAATATCTAAGGAAAACGCTAGGTTACTCGTAGATCACCTGTCAAAATCTTTTAAGGTACATCAAAACACAGTAAGCGATATTATTAAAGCTATCGACATTTCGATTAAAACGGGGTTCTCATTTTGGGACTCCCTCATTATCTCTGCCGCATTATCCGAAAGGTGCAGTATTTTATATTCTGAAGATTTATCCGATAACCAACATATTGATGAACTTTTAATAAAAAACCCCTTTTAACTTGTGCTAAATTTATCAGAATCAGAAATAGAAGAAGCATTTTGCATGCGTCAATGCTCAACTAGCCAAATAGCACCACACAAAAAAAATGCTCCTAAGAGCACCAAAAGTGATTTTTTCATAAAATCTCTCCTCGTATAAAAAATTTATTAAAATGCCGTCATTAAAACGGCATTTTAAGTGGGGCTTGTGTCAAGCCCCACTTAATCAGTATACTGGGAAATTTTTTTCTGATGAATCACCTATACCTTTTTAGCTCATCATCATTTCGTATAAAAAAAGGCGAATCGTCTTTGTGCTTTTCATACCAACATTCCATGTCAAAAATCATTTGAGAAAATCTTGTGTCAAACCTTAAAGTTTCAATAATCAGAGGTACATGCGACTTTCCTTTTGCTATTGCCGAAAGGACCACTCCAAATATCATGCAAATCACGAGTCCAAGCCATGGCACCATAGGAGCGACAAAACCATTTAAATACACATATTCTTGGTAAATCAGATTAACCACTGCCAAAACTTGCATCATCAAAACCAAAACAACCATCGCCAACCGAAGATAAGTTTTTTTGTATTCGTCAATTAGTTCCCTAATCCCCTTTCGTAAAAGCAAAACAAAAAGTAAAACACAAGCCCCGAGCAAAATCAAGAAAACGCTCACAGTTGCACCCAGTACCGTTCTAGGTGTGCGTTTCGCTCTTGCCAGACAACCGTATTTTCGTAAACGCCGCCATTGGACTTGATGATTTTGCGGCTCGCCTCGTTACCCTCAAGGCACGAGATAAGCACCCTCGCCCCACCATTTGCTTTAACCATCGCTAAGCAAAGTGCAAGTTGCTCCGTGCCATAGCCTTTGTTTCGCTCACTCGGACAAATCGAATAACCAATGTTACCACCATATTTTTCCAAAAACTCATTCAAGTAATGTCTAAACTGAATCATACCAACAACCTTGTTATCGCTTTCACGCACGGTAATCCATTGGGTCATCGGTACAAACCCCATAGGACAAGTTGCCTCGCTCTTGTAAAGTGCAATATCGTCAAGCCACTCTTGCGTCGTCGCAAGGCTACGAAGTCGACCGCAACCGTCCATGCTGCTATCGGCTTGCAACATCTCCGCCTTAAAGGTTTGAATCCCACTATCCCACTTAATCGTAGGCTCAATCAGTTTTAAGTCCATAGTACAAGCATGATACTACGGATTTTAGATAATGTCAACAGTAAGTGAGGCTTGAAGGACTTGTCCAAACGCCCACACAATTTGCGACAATAAGCGAATAAATGCATCTTTTATAAAACGCAAATATAACATACCTTACAGCAAAGGGGCGGAGAAGTTTCGAGTGGAGTTGAACCAATCCGCTTTGTAAAAAAAAATTAAAAAAAATTTTAAAAAGTGCTTGACAAAAATTTGAAAATGTGATATAATCGAGCAACTTCTATTAAATTGAGCAACTTCTATTAAATTGAGCAACTTCTATTAAATTGAGCAACTTCTATTAAATCGAGCAACTTCTATTAAATCGAGCAACTTCTATTAAATCGAGCAACTTCTATTAAATCGAGCAACTTCTATTAAATCGAGCAACTTCTATTAAATCGAGCAACTTCTATTAAATTG
>JAFTEH010000132.1 GCA_017453745.1 Spirochaetaceae bacterium | reverse complement strand
CGCTCATAAAAATTGCGGCGACCTTTAGCATTTTTTTCATAAAACTTTCTCCTCAAAGAAAAATTATTAAAATGCCAATTCAATAAATAAGGCATTTTAATTGGGGCTTGTGTCAAGCCCCAATTCCCAGTATACTGGGAAATTTTTCTGGGAGCGCGGCACGAGGCCAGTGGTAACGCGCGTATATTTATAGAAGGAATTGGTGTAGTGTACGAGAGATTGCTTCGGTCGCTATGACGAAGAATACAAGCGTCATTGCGAGCGCAGCGAAGCGACCGAAGCAATCTTTAGAGAAAATTGGTTCGCATAGAATTGGCTAGAGCCATCGGCTATGAAGTGCATGTTAAGAGATTTACTTACTAAACGCAACTTCCAGATGTTTCTTTTCTCTCACACAATCCAACAAATAATAATTGATAATATTCTGATAAGGCATGCCTGTTTCTTCTGCCATATTTTTAAAGTACTCAATTACCTCGTCATCAAGGCGAATTGTAATCTGTTTCTTGAGTCTGTTAGCATAAGGATTTTTATTCCATTTGAAAAATCGTAGTGATCACGCATAATTATATTATAATTATATTTTAAAATAACTCAAGTGGGTATGTTACTATCTTTTGTCAAATAAAAAAGGCGTTATTGACATGCCGTCGGTTATGAACCTTTGTTATGTGATTTTATTGTTTATGATGTATTAACCACTGTTTTATATCATCTTTGGTCATTTTCTCAGAAGCAACACTTAAACCAAATTCGATTAAATCCTTTTGTGTATAGGTCAATTCAATATTATTTATCATTAAGAAAAGTAAAGTTAAATGAACACCTATTCTTTTGTTTCCATCAGCAAAAGGATGATTTTTTATAAGTGAATAGCATAATTGAGAAACTTTGTCTAAAATCGCAGGATAGAGATCTTTGCCTTCAAAAGTCTGGAAAGGAGTTTTTAATGCGGAATCTAGCAGATTTTCATCTCTAACACCATCCATTCCACCTGTTTTTGAAATTAAAATACTATGAATTTTTATAACCTGCTCGTGTTCAAAAAAGATCATTTTGCAAGTTCCTGATAAGCCTCCATATTCTGATTCATAAGGGAATCTGATATAGCAAAAACTCTTTCATCAGGAACTGATTCAAATTGTTTTTCATCTTCTAAAACAGTTATAATGACTTTTCTGCCGTTATATTTTTCAAGGGATTTGTCGTTTGTGAGAACTGTATTTCCTTGAATTATTCCTGTCATAGTATACATTTTGTGCCCCTTATGATTTATTATAGCATAGTTTACTTGCATTTTTTTGGGATCTTGTCATACATCGTAACCATAAGTATAACTTCCCCTATGAAATCTTTGAGCAACACTCAGGTATTTCACTTGTGTAATTATCCACTATTATTGGCTTAAAGTCAAGTACTCTTTCATCAATGAGTGTAGGATTTCTTTTCATATTTCTACTGGCTGTATCTCCTTTGCACATTTCTAAAAATGATTTTTATAGTGAGCTGGTGTGAATGCTGGGGAACAAACAAATTGTTCAGCCCAAACAGTATGCACGGATGTAGGTCTTTGCGATGGAGTGGCTAGTATATTTTGTCATTGCGAGGGAGCAACGCAACCGAAACAACCTTTAGGGAGGATTGGTTTTGGATTAGCTTCTATATATTATAAATCATCTACAAGAACTATATTCACTTCTGAGATTTGTTTTAGCTGAGTGTCGTTCGTCAAAAACATGTCACACCCAAAATACAAACTTGTAGCAAGATGTATTGCATCCATTCCTTTTATGCCTGAATATTTTGAACGGATTTTTGCCGCTTGCTTCGTTATCGCTCTGTTTGGCTCAACAATTCGAAAATTAAAATCAGTTAAAAAACTCTCATAAGAAGATATTTTTTCAGTGTCATTCTGTCTATAAGGAAAGACAAGATATTCGGCATCTGTTATACTTGAGATAATATAGGCATCGTCGTCTTCCTGATGATCGAATATAAAATTTGCAACCTTATCCGAAAAAGGTTTTTCATCATCAAGAAAGTAAATCAGAGGCGTTGTATCAAAATAAATTTTTGCCATTAATCCGCCCTTAAACTGCGAACATAATCTACTGTCGAAATACTCTCGGGAACGGATTTGCCGCCTTTCATATATGAGCGGATTTCGGAAAGTGATTTTTTCTTTGATTCTTGCTCAAAATCATCAAGAAATGTAATTATGACCTTTTGATTGGGCTTTACCGAAACTTCCTGCTCCATGACATAACGAGAACCATCGTAATACCCTTTTACTGCTAGCATAATACTTTTACCTCACTTGACCAAATTATAGCATTTTTTATTAAAAAAGTAAGTACCCTTAACATCTTTGCAATGGAGCACCTAGTATGGCTCGTCATTGCGAGCCTTGAGCGTAGTCGAAAGGAGAAGCAAGCTCCACCAAGAGCCGTAGCCCAGAAAGTAACTACCCTTGCGTGAAAATCGTAGATTTTCACAAATCCGTGTGACCTTAACTTAGTGCAGTGTAGTCGCCGTCTGACTGTCGTCAGGCAGGTTAGGCGACGGGCGCAAGCAACGCAAGTCTGTGTGACAGTTCCTTTAAGAGATTGCTTCGCTTCCTGCCTGTCGCTTGCTTGCTACAAGCAGAGTAGACAGGTTGCTCGCAATGACATATAAAGGTTGCTCACTGTGTTTGGTGTGCGATTTCCTTTGTGCCTAAATCATAAAATGCTTTGATATAATCCCAAACGGGTACGCCGTCTTTTTCGCCGAACCTTACGCAAACAAGATTGGCACTCGGAGAAATATAAATCACTTGTCCTTTGTTTCCAAAAGCAAAAAAGTCGTTTTCACCTTTGCTTCTTTTCATGATGTACCAAAAGTATCCGTAGTACCTGCCTTCAGAGCTAACACCTTGTGCGATACGCTTCCCCCAATCTTCATTGATGTAATCAGAACTTTGTTCGTGCTCCCTTAAAGATTCTTCGAGCCAGTTTTTACTAATTACAGTTTTACCATTGATTTTTCCACCATCTCTATACAAACACCCAAAACGAAGAAAATCAAGAGCTGTTGCATTGATACCACTTTCCATTTTTTCAAAACCACTTCCCTCGCTGTCCAAACTCCAAGTCGCTTTTTCTTGTGCACCGATTTTAGACCAGATGGCACGGCTGCAATACGAACTCACATGTTCACCAGTACAACGCTCAATTATCAAACCGAGAAGCAATGGATTGTAATTGTTATACAAAAAATGAAGTCCAGACTCCTCCTTTATCACGGTGTTTGTGAGTGCAAGGTTTCTAAGGTTAGGGTTAAAATAAGTTTCAGTGTTGTCTTTGCGTGGGAAAGTTTCTTCATACACAATTCCCGATGACATTGAAAGGAGATGCTTGATTGTTATCTTTTCAAAACGCTCATCACGGTCATGTAATTCTGGAAGAAATGTGCATATCGACTCGTCCACGCTTTTGATTTTTCCTTCATCGATTAAGGCTCCTATTATGGCAGAGACAATGCTTTTTGCAACGGAAAATGAAGTTACTGTTGAGTGTGCATCGTAACCTTTACCGTATTTTTCAAGAAGGATTGTTTCATCTTTTACGACAATAAGGGCTTGAGTTTTTGTTTTGTCTACCATTGCTTGAAGGTTTTCTGAACCAAAAGATTTTGAAAGGGCAGCTTCAATCTCTTCGGATGGTTTACGCTCAAACTCCCGCACAAAAGTTCCAGACTTGATGTCACGATTTGGAAAATACAAATAATCCTTGACACTCGCATCCCAACGAACAAGTACTCGTCTTTGAGTTGCAGTACAACAACACAAAAAAATTGTACAAATCAAAACTACAATAATTTTACCAAGCGTTATAATTTTTTTTATCATAAGAACCAACTAAGACTCATTAACGAGTTTTCCTGTCATGTGCTCTATTGTAAATTCAAAACACTGTACATTGGCGAGGGAGTTGGTTAATTCCTTTTCGAGATATTCTTGATCATCGGTAAACTTTTGCACCATGAAAATAAATCTTACCATCACGCTCATCGTAAAAATGATTCAAGGGTAGCCCATAGGGATAACCCTCATCACCAATCAACGAAAGCACACCGCGTTTTTCACTTTTCAAAATTGCAATACATTCGACTTCTGTAATTTGTTGTTTGATTCTTAGCATTGGTCTAAACATTTTATTTCTCCTAATTTTGTTCAGTAGTATTTATATTGTGGTAAAAGCTCCTTACCATTCTTGGTTAAAACCATCCTACAAATAAAAATTTTCGATTGGCTCATAACCCAAGGGAGCAACAAGTTGATTCCAGTTTTTTGGTAGCTTAATTTCTACAGTTACAAAATCGCCGCCCGGTATTACTTGCACTTTGTTTCGGCTTGCATCGCCTGTTACCAAAATAGCCGTTTCGCCTTTGTTCATAGTTGCGATTGTCATAATCTCTTCCTCGTCAATTAAACCCTCGTACCATTCAGGCGTGGGAGTGGTTTTTGCTTTTTCGTTTTTGTCTTTTGAAAGCATGTTATAATGCTCGGAAAGTGTGTGGCGTTTCGATTGCTGACTTCCAGTATTTGCCCAATAGTGTGAGTAGGCTCGAAGTGCAAGCGGGCGGCGAGCGGTTTCAATCAAAGCGTCCTCGAGGGATGACTTGGTTTTGTATTTCTTTGCTAAATCCTTTGCAACAAACTCGGTGATAAAAATAGTTCTAGGGACTTGCGGGTTTGTGTTGCCTAAACCGTTTTGTTGTTTTTCAGTAATATCAAATGCGATAAGATTCATAATCTTTTCAGCGTCGTCTGTTGCTGGCGTAATGTTGTTTCCCCAAGCAAGTGCCGAGCCTGCTGTAATTGTGTTTGAGTTGACAGAATACCCCTTGCTCACATGATAAGGTTCCCACCCAAGTGCCAAACAAGCCTGGTCGTCTTCACTAAAAGTAAAAGGCGTCAGATAGCCAAAAGTCCCCATGCGATTTTCCTTGACATAGTAGCCACCAATATTTAACATCGCAAGTTCTATAAAACGCCCCAAAGCCTTGTTTGCTTTTTCGCTAATCATGCCTTGCTGATTATCAATTCCCAGTTGGCGAGCAAGTGGTCCATTCAAAAAAGCGAATGGTGTCCAACCATGTGTACTCGAAAGTGGTCTTCGCCAATCACCATTGTTCATACCTTGCACAAACGCAAGACATATTGGCATAAACTCTTTTGGAACACCTGCCATTACCGCATTAGCTACAACCGTATAAACCGTACACTCCCGATAAGCAACTGCAAAGCTACCTAAAACTGTACTCGGCTTAAATGGTGTAAAGCGTAGGTATTCCTGAATTGCTTCGTCGGTTGGTGGCACACAAGGAAGCCCGTCGGTAAAATCATTAACCATTAAATATTCTTGGACTTCATCATAGTTTCCGTAATAAATTATTTCGTCATAGGGGCGTTTGCCAGTGGGAGCGTACTCGGCGATTTCGGCTTTGGTTATCTGCGTTGTGAGTGCGGTTTTTATCTGGGACCAAAGAATGTCTTTTGCGTTTTGTTTGAGTGTTTCAGTTGAATCAGCTGCAAAAGCTCCGGGATATTCAGCTGTACGCAAAACAGGCACGCCACGATTCACCCCTGTTGAATGAATCTGTGCAATAAAAGTAGGAGCTCCGATTGTAACAGTGGGGAGGCCAATGTATTCTGCGGCGATTGCACTTCCCGTTTCTTTTGTAGTACAAAGCCCACAACCACAGTTTCCAACTATGACAGCGTCAACTTTCAGTTCTTTAAGTTTCGCTTGAAAAGCCTTTACCTTTCGGTTGTACCATACACCGAATACGGTCCTGCCGAACCGACTTCATCAAACAGGTATATCTTGCTTGTGGGGAATTCTTTTTCGATGCATTTTTTTATTTCGTTGTGTGTGGTATGCGCCATAAACGAGCCGCCTACTAGTGCGATTGTTTTTTCTTTGAGTGTGGATAGCCTTTTTGCCTGGCTAATCATCTTGACATCGCTATAACCAACAGGCGAAACGATGGCATAGTTTTCTCTTCCGTCTTCTGCATATTTCGGCACAAGGCACACGCCTTCTTCGGTGCATGCATCGGGGTTGGTGCTATAGCGAATAAGCGAAAAAGAGCTACTGCTACATAGAAAGAAACAGATAAAAAAGACGAGTAATTTTTTCATATATAGCACTCCTAAAGTTAAGACAACTAAAGGCTGGAAAGGTTAATTAAGTTTTCTTGGTGTGAGGAGGTGATTTTTGCGGAACTATGGTAATTGATAATTGAAAATTATTCTAGTAGGCGTGCTATTAAGAAATCTGTAATTCTGCTATAATGAACTATGGCAAAAGCAAAAAAACAAGTGGGTTTTGAAGATGCTCTATGGGGAGCTTGCGATAAACTTCGTGGAACTGTAGAGCCTGCGGAATATAAGCATGTGGTTTTAAGTCTTATTTTTTTGAAATTTATAAACGATAAATTCGATGCACGACGAGAGGAATTGATTAGCGAGGGTAAAGAGAAGTACCTTGATAAGCAACCGTTTTATACGATGAAAAATGTTTTCTTTGTTCCAGAAGAAAGCCGATGGTCGTTTATTATTCAAAATGCAAAGCAAAATGACATTGCCCTCAAGATTGACACAGCCTTAAACACAATCGAAAAGCAAAATCCATCGCTCAAAGGTGCACTTCCTGACAATTATTATTCGCGACTTGGGATTGATGTTTCAAAGCTTGCTGCTCTTTTGGATGAAATCAACAACATACAAACAAATGAAGACAAAGAAAACGACATAATGGGGCGTGTGTATGAGTATTTTCTAACCAAGTTTGCTTTGCAGGAAGGTAAGGGCAAAGGGGAATTTTACACGCCAAAATCTGTTGTAAACCTGATTGCAGAAATGATTGAGCCATACAAGGGGAAAATCTATGACCCTTGTTGTGGTTCTGGCGGTATGTTTGTTCAATCGCTTAAGTTTGTTGAAAATCATGCTGGGAACTCAAAAGATGTTTCTGTGTATGGTCAAGAAGGAACTACAACAACATACAAACTCGCCAAGATGAATCTTGCAATCCGAGGAATCCCTTGCGACCTTGGAGAAAAGGCTGCCAATACTTTTACAAACGACCTTCATAAAGATTTACGAGCCGATTACATCATGGCTAATCCACCGTTTAACCAAAAAGCATGGCGTGCAGAAAACGAACTTGTAAACGATGCTCGCTGGCATGGTTATAGTGTTCCACCAACAAGCAATGCGAACTACGGTTGGATTTTGCACATAGTTTCAAAACTTAGCACTAATGGAACTGCGGGCTTTTTGCTTGCAAATGGAGCGTTGAGTGGTGAGGGACAGGAATTAGAAATCCGTAGACAGCTCATCGAAAACAATCTTGTTGAAGCAATCGTAATTCTTCCGCGAAACCTTTTTTACACAACAGATATTTCTGTAACATTGTGGATTTTGAACAAAAACAAAAAAAGCCGCACCGTTGAGCAAAACAAAAAAATCAAAAATTACCGCAATCGCGAAGAAGAAGTTTTGTTTATGGATTTACGCCAGATGGGAAGCCCATTTGAAAAGAAGTATATCGAGCTCACCCAAGAAGACCGCGACAAAGTAACTCAAGTTTTCCACACATGGCAACAAGTAGGTGCAAACAAAAAATATAAAAACATCCCAGAGTTTTGTTACAGTGCCACTAAAAGAGAAATCGCAGAAAAAGGCTATAACCTTGTTCCAAGCCGCTATATTGAATTTGTAAACCGCGATGAAACTCAAGATTATGATTCGGCTATGAAGGCTCTTCAATCAGAACTTACGGAGCTACTCAAACAGGAAGAGATGAGCAAAAAAGAGCTATTGGGTGTTTTTAAAGATTTGGGTTACGAGATTAAACTATGAAAAACAAACGGATTTGTTCGCATCTAACGATGCTCACGGAGTTTATATGTTAGTATATGAAGAAGAAACTGGGAAGATTCTAAAAGCTTGCATGAATGTTTTTAATGAGCTTGGAAATGGCTTTTT
>JAFTEH010000131.1 GCA_017453745.1 Spirochaetaceae bacterium | reverse complement strand
CGCTCATAAAAATTGCGGCGACCTTTAGCATTTTTTTCATAAAACTTTCTCCTCAAAGAAAAATTATTAAAATGCCAATTCAATAAATAAGGCATTTTAATTGGGGCTTGTGTCAAGCCCCAATTCCCAGTATACTGGGAATTTTTTCTGGGAGCGCGGCACAAGGCCAGTGGTAACGCGCGTATATTTATAGAAGGAATTGGTGTAGTGTACGAGAGATTGCTTCGTGGGACTTGCCCCAATTTTACAAAGCAAGTCGGCTCGCAATGACGCGTAATAGCGTACGCTAGCGTATTGCCCGTAATCGAAAAAAAATCCAGCGAAGCGAAGATTTTTTTTCGGGGTATAGTCAGCGTAAAACACGCCCCGGTGAAACGAGCGAGCCAGCCTGCTAGCAGGCGCGAGCAATGTTTCACCGCAGTATAGCCCCCGTTACCAGCGAACCGAGTTCTAACTTACAAACTGTATGTTAGAACTCGTAGTAAAAAGGCGGGTTCTTAGGGCAGAGCCCTAAGGCACGCTTTGGAAAGGTGAGGGTTAAGGGAGAGGAAAACCTTTCCCTTGCCGGAAAGGTTGTCCTTTCCCTTAGTCCCCCTTGACTTTTTTTTAATAAACACTACCCTTTACAATAGTTGTAGATTAACTCTTGGAGGATTATTATATGAAAAAAAAATGGTACATACTTCTTTTAGCAGTAACTTTTGTGCTTTTTTCTTGTAAGAGCAAACCAGAAACTTACACAGAAGTTGGCGAAAGTGTTCCAAGTGATACGGGTTCAACCAGTTCCGCAAGTGGCACAACAAACACCACTACGCAGACAAAACCGACTGAAACGACCCCAAAAGCGGACCCAGCAAAAGCATCTGCCGAATCGGAGATAAAAAAAGCGGAAACGAGCCTTAGTGAAGTTAATAAAACGGATGTGGCAAAACTTTTCCCTACTGAATTTGCTTCTGCAAAAGCTGATATAACGGCTGCAAAAAATGCTGCAAATTCGGGAAATTACAGTCAGGCAAAAACACAGGCTACAAAAGCTAATACAAAATTGCAAACCTTATTAAATCTGTCAAAAGCAAACACCGTCAAAAATGATATTACGACAAACACCTTTGAGGGAACTGCCCCAAAAGAATTTTCTAATGCAGAAATAGCTTATATAAAGGCTACTGAAAACTACGGTAAAAATGATAATCAGGCCTTAACCTATTCAAAAACTGCCCTTCAAAATTACGAAAGAGTTTTAACCAGTGGGTACACAAATTGGACGAATATCGCTATGGAAGGTGCTGTAAAGGCAAAAGCCCAGTGCGATAGTATCACTGCAAACAAGGCTTTACCCACCGAATACAAGGCTGCAGAAGATCTTTTGAAAAAGGCAAGAACGGCTCAAACAAAAAAAGATTACTTGGCTGCCTATGCTGCTTTCAATGAAGCAAACGAAAAGTACACAAGCATTTTTGACAGGGTCAGTACCCTTCGTGCAGAAGCCTTAACTGCGATGGAAAAAGCTAGTGCTCGTCAAGAACTGAGTTCTGAATTGGCAGCAGAAGCCGATATAATACGCCCACTTACCGAAACAGACATTATCGAAACTGGCGTACAAAACATACCTGAAATACAAAACGCTCCTACCGATACAGGGTTAGGAAACTAGGAGATTTTAACAATGAAAAAAATACTTTATAGCGTACTACTTTTAGTTTTTGTAAGTTTTAGTGTCGTTGCCCTTTCGTATGACGATAATGAGTTTCAAGTAAAAAGTCGTGAATATAGTGAACTTGCAAAAAAGGCCTTTGATGCGGGAGACTATGTGAGTTCTATTGAATATTCAAAACAAGCAGAAGAATATGCTGCCAAGTCGTATGAATACATTCAACGCATGCTTGCTCGTACTGAAGCAGAAAACGAAATGAACCGAGCACGCACTCGTCTTACTTGGGCACGGGAAAACAATGCTGCAACAACAAACCCACAGGCTTTTGCACTCGCGATGGAAGCTCTTGATGCGGGGGCTCTTGCTTTTGATAACGAAGAATATGATGTTGCTACCGTATGCGCGAAAAAGGTATTAGATGCCTTAAGCGTTATAAGTGGCTATGAAAAAGCCTTTGGCAAAGAAGATAAAGCGCAATCAACAACGGCAAGTAGCACGGGTAACGCAGGTAGCACAAGTTCTAGCACAACTGCTACCACGAGCGCAACAACGAGCACTTCCACTACTCCTTCGGGAAACACAAGTACAGGAACTACAACAACTGAGATACCTTCTGATTATGAAGGCTTACCAAAATACTATGTTGTTCGAACATTCCGTGGCGAAAAAGACTGTTTGTGGAATATTGCCCAAAACCCACTCGTATACAATGACCCATACAAGTGGACAGTGCTCTACGAAGCAAATAAATCACGGCTTCCAGACCCAAATAATCCAAACTGGTTGGAACCTGGTATTATACTTGAAATACCGAGTTTAAAGGGTGAAGTTCGTTCTGGTACATACAATCCTGGAAATACCTCTGAAACTTCATCCGAAAACCAAGCAAATGCGCAGTATAATAATACAAACTCGTCCTCAAGTTCGACACCATCGCTTACGGTAACTGTTAATCCAACTTCGGAAAATCCTGTAACCGTTGAAGTAACAAGTGGAACTGAAGGTACTGTTATACAGACAACTGAACCTGAACTTGAGTAATATTTTTCTTAAGTTGATGGTTAATTTGGTTTATAATTGGGAATCTCTAAAAACACATCTTGATACTTCGCTACCGTGTCACCGTTTTTAGAGGGGTCTTTGAAAATGCGATGTATGGAGCCTTGTCATTTCAGGGCTCCAGATACCACACTTCATAAGATTTTTTTAATTTTGACTTTTTAGAAGTGCCCAATGAGCCATCAACTTTGTTGTTCAACTCTTTCTTAGATGTAACACAGAAATACAGATAAGAGCGTCATTACGGTGTATCGTATAATGACAAAGATTCTAGTTTGAAATATGCACGATTACTATAGCCTATTAGGTATAACACCTTTTTCCAGTGTTTCGGAAATAAAGCACGCTTTTAGAAAAAAGGCAAAAGAATTTCATCCTGACCTTCAACGAGAGCCCAATCGACTTGAATATAATACTAAAATGACCGAATTGCTTATCGCATATCGGTATGCAATACAGCACCACAAAAATATTGCTGACAACGAAATATTTGAAAATAAGGTTGTGCGTGAATTTAACTATCGGCAGTGGCTCGTAGAACAGGAAACTTATGAAAGTAGTGCAAAACTCATAGTATTTGACTTGTTTCACGAAAATGAAAAAAGCGCTGTAGAAGAATATGTACGGGTCTTGCAGTTAGACCGTCCCTTTTACTTTTCCAAGTACTTTTCCCGAGAAGATTTTATGGATTATGGGTTTGTACTCGCCGAAGAACTTTTTTTTGAAAAACACTATTACGAAAGTTTTTTTTTGCTAAAAGACATTATCGCGTATGAAACGGAACGACCATACTTTACGCATTTTTTTCCAGAAGTTATTTCTCTCACCAAAAAGGTTCTTGATAGCCTCAGTATAAAAAATACCAACATCGAAAAAATAATTGAATGTTATACACAAGCCCTTGAACTCAATTTACCAAGTAGGCAAAAAAAAACGCTACGGCTCAAACTCGAAAAACTCATGGCTGACTAACCTTTCACCACTCATGCAAAAAGTCACACAGTCATACACGAGAGTCAAATAATCGAGCCCCAGCCACCTAAAACTCCTGACAAGCAATAGTTTTTTTAAAACCGTATTTTTGATAATGCGTCCTCAATGCTTTTGATTCCATGAAGGTTATTTTCAGTTGCTTTTACATTTTCTTGTAAGGATACGGAAATTTGTTCCGTTCCGCCCTTAATTTCACGCCCCATACCTTCAATATGACGAGCAGTTTCTGCAAGACGGATAATCTCTGAGCGAACCTGTTCAATACCTACAAGCATTTCAGAAGAACCTTGTCGTACTTCTTGGGTTATGTTTGTAATTCCAGAAATTGCGTCAAGTACTTGGGTACCGCCGGTCTGCTGTTCTTCCATAGCATGCGAAATTACATTTTCTTGGTCTTGCACATCAGTCATAAGTTCTTGTATTTCAGTGATTTGTTGTTCAATATCATTTGCCGAACCAGCAACACGAGCAATTTCTGCTTGGAGCATTTTTAAGTTCGTAGAAATCTTTTTACCTTGAGAACCAGACTCTTCAGCTAACTTTCGGATTTCGTCCGCAACAACAGCAAAACCAGCACCTGCCTCCCCCGCATGCGCCGCTTCTATAGCAGCATTCATCGCGAGAAGGTTCGTTTGACTCGAAATATTTTGAATAACAGACGATGCTTGTAACAAACTTTCAGATGCTTCAACCATTTTATCGGAGCGGTTTCGGGCTTCTGTTGCAGACTCTGTCGTCCCTTTTGTTTTTGTTTCTAGTAACGAAATGCTACTTGCATTGTGCGACAAAATATCAGCAACGGAGCGAATATTCACGACCATTTCTTCAATAGCGGATGAACTTTGGGCAACCGAACTTGCTTGCATTTCAATATTTCTATCCAAATTTTCCAAATTTCTCACAACTTGTTCGATAGTAGACTGTATTTCCAAAATAGCCGTTGTTTGTTCTTGAATATTTTCGTTGATTGTGGATACATTACCGTTAATTTGCAATGTTGCACCACTCGTTTCTTCTGAAGAAGTCAATAGAATTTGCGCTCCTTCGTTAGCAGTCGTCATTTCATTAGAAACATTAACAAAGAATGATTTGCCAAAACTTAAAATTTTATTATATTTTTCAGCCATGTACCCGATTTCATCACGATTTTTAACGGGGATAAAATCATCCTCATAATTCCCAACAGCAAGATGTCCTAACCTTTCCGCTATAGCTCTTACACGGCTCGCTAATTTTCTAATCGTAACAGACATAGAAAGAATACAAAGTGCAAAGCCAACAGTCAAGGTCGGTAACACTCGTTTGAATACTACTTGGGAAAAGTCTAGAGTGGCATTCGTTGTAACAAAAAACGGGGCAACCGTTACTACAACAAGCCCTAAAAGACAATTAATAAACAAAAAAATTATTTTAAAGTCAAAGGGAAGAATAATAGTATCAAATTCATGTATATTGGACAAGAGGCCTTCCAAATAGTCAAGCGATAAAAACTTAAAGAACATACCAACAATAGAAACGCATGCCAAAGCCAAACATAACAGAGCAAGTACATTAATCATGTGGTCATACATATCAACTTCAAAAGCCACGAGTAAAACTGTTATAATAGCATGCACATAGAGCGATATCCAAGCCCCATTCCTATACAAAATAATTCCTTTTTTTGCCGCTTCGTAGTCTCCTGCCTTACAATCCCTGAATATCTTTAAAGCTAACACCCTATAGGAAACAACGCTGGAAACAATCCCTAAAATGAGAGCACCGATAACAGTATACCCGCGTAATGCACTTCCTGTTGTACCTGTTTGTACCAGTCCAATCAAAAAAATACCTATTATTGTGACAATAATCCAAGAAATGTTTCCTATTAAATCATAAACAAAAACCAACAAAACATTTTGCTTTGAATTTTCCATACAAATCCATCATACTCCTTACATATTTGTTTTTATTTCCAGTACTACCTATAGGGTACTAAAATGCACTATCCCACTTTGGTTTAATTGTTCTCGCTTATGTGAAAGCACTGCGAACAAATGTCATCTAGATTTAAATACAAAACATTTCTCATACTTTTTATTTAACATACGAACATTGTAGTAAATATTTAATTATTGTCAACTGTAATATCGGCAAAAAAAGATAAAAGTTTATAATTTTTAGAATAATTCCAGAAAAATCAAGTTTTGCAGAGATGCTTTCCCACTACTAAGGGAAAAGACACCCTTTTGACCGAAGCAAATGCACTTTGAAAAAACATCCTTGTTTTTTCAAAGTGGCCGAGAATTAAAAACAAATTCTGCGCATTTTTAATTCTCGCGCTTACGCACCGTATACATCGTGTATACGGGTTTGCTTGTTGGTGCTTTCCCTTAGAATCCCTTACCTTCCTAAAACACGGCACTGGCAAGTTGGCATCCAGAACTTAGGCCAACTTGAGCCCTAAAGAACCCGCCTTAGAGTAATAAGTTCTCAGTTATGTTCTATGTAATTTAAGCAAATATGATATTTTTAATATATAACTTTATTCCGAGAATTAAAACTTGATTTCCGCAGAATGATTCTTAGTTCTATTGACAATAGCGTATAAAACAGATATAGTCCTTCTGTCATTGTGCATACAAAGGCGGCATGATGAATAATAACTATATTTTAGGAGTGTCTTGTGAAAAAACTATTTTTCATATTCTTAACTTTTACTCTTGGTTTTGGCATTTCATGCGCAACTGATCCTAAAACATTGTCTTATGAGCAAAAGTTCTATTCTATGGTTGAGGATTTAACATCATACATGGGTGTGAGTGATAGCACAGATGAATATCTTTTAAGTTTAACTGGTATTTTTACGCGTGCTTATTCTCTTTTGCACAATGGGGCTGTCACGGTGCGTATTACAAATGAAAAAAGTTTAATTAAGGGTGTGCGCTTTACGAGCAAAAACTCCGTTAAAAACTCTACATTGTATGTTGGCAAGGAGTTTTTGGATACATATACAAAGCCGACTGCTTTCCACTTCACTATTATGTTGCGTGAGTTTACCTCCATGTATTTAGCTTCGGTTAGTCCTGGCTTTTATATTAAGGAAGATGTATACGACCAAATGCTATATATAGTAGATACCTATATCGTGCAAGGAAATATTGCTGCTCTTTTATTATATCCTAATGGCTTGCCCCTCACGACTTATGAAAAGTCCATTGTACACAGTATCAGTACAACTGAGGGACAATATAGTGATGCCCTCTATAAATACGAACTCATAACTATAGAGGTAGCACATGCGATTCACAATATTTTTACCGATTATCTCGATAAAAAAATTGGCACTGATGTTTTAAGGAACTTAAATGCTGCATTTACTGAAACTATTGCAGAATACAAAAATGGAACATCTGACGATGAAACCTATCCTGCATATTCGGCTATAAAAACTGCATATTGGATTTTGCCACCATATTTAGCAAAGGTATCAGCAAGCGATGCGAGTATATTTTCCCAAACCCTAAAAGAACTCAAAGACATTACTATAAAAGGCAAAAAGAAAGCCGAAACGAGTTTTAACCATTACTTGGAAGTATTTGAAAAGACCGTGAGAGAGGAATTAGGGATATAGCAAGCGAGGTGGTCAAGGGCTTTGAAACCGCTGACCACCCTGTATGCTTATTTTTTCATAGTTTTATAGAAACTAGCGTATGCCTTGTATGCCATATACAAGTCGACTTTACTAATCAACTCTAGTGGGGCATGCATCGAAAGTACAGGCAAGCCACAATCCACAACTTCTACGCCGTGTTTTGCAAGTATGTAGGCAATTGTACCGCCACCACCAGCATCGATTGAACCAAGTTCGGCGGTTTGCCAAGCGGCACCACCTTGCTCAAAACACTCGCGTATCTTTTGTAAATACTCTGCATTGGCATCATTTGAACCAGCTTTTCCACCAGAACCTGTGTATTTATTGATACAAATACCATTACCAATATAGGCAGCATTCATCTTTTCAAATACAGATGGGAAACCAGGATCAAAACCAGCAGAAACATCTGCTGAAAGCATCCGAGAGTTTGAAAAGGAGCGACGCACATCAAGACTTGTGTCTTTTGATGAAAGCGCTATAAGTTCAGCAATACAGTTTTCAAAGTACATCGCTTGCATACCAGTATTCCCGACTGAGCCAACTTCTTCTTTGTCGGCAAATAGGGCAACCGTTGTTATTTCAGGATTTTCTACTTCGGTGATTGCTTTGAGCGTTGTAAAGGCGCAACAACGGTCATCATGACCATGCCCTACAATCATTGAGTTATCCAAGCCTGCATTGCGTGCCCTCCCTGCAGGGACAATTTCAAGTTCGGCAACCCTAAAATCCTGTTCAACAATTCCGTACTTTTTATGTAGGAGTTCTAAAACAGCGTATTTAACGGTATCTTTTTTTTCAAACTCACCAGCTTTTTCGTCTTTTTCTTTTTTTTCGCTCAGTGGTTTTCGGCTACCGACAAGCACATTTAACTGTTCACCAGTAATCCCTTCTGACAGTTTTTTCTGCAACTGTTCACGCGAAAGGTGTATCAATAAGTCATTGATAAAAAGGATGGGCTCATTCGGATCCTCGCCTATGACAACTTCCACTTTTTTTCCTTCTTTGGTGTATATCACCCCATGAATAGCAAGTGGGATAGCTGTCCATTGATACTTTTTTACCCCACCATAATAATGGGTTTTAAAAAATGCTAAATTACTATCTTCAAAAACAGGCATTTGTTTTAAGTCAAGGCGCGGACTATCAATATGAGCCCCAATTATATTCATACCATCATTTACAATATCCTTACCCAAAACAACCATAACAACAGATTTATCTTTATTGTTAAAGTAAACCTTTGTACCTTGAGATGCTTTCCCATTTTTGATCACTTCTTCAAGTGATACAAAACCATGCTTTTTAGCAGTCTGAATAATTTCTCTTGCACATTCTCGCTCGGTTTTATTATCTAAAAAACTGATATATTCACGAGACAAATCTTCCAATGTTTTTTCTTCGCCGCTTTTTAAATATTCCCAAGCGGTTTTAGCTTTAAACAAAATATCACCCATATATTTCTCCTTACATTATGGCAATCTCTCAAAAACCACAAAAGTGAAGTTTTGAAAGTTCCTTCGTTTGAAACATTTTATAAATAAATGTTACTCTCGGTAAACACCATTACCATATAAATATACTAAATCAGCGAAAAAAAATAAAGTACTCGGCACATTTTTTAATAGAGGAAACATCCAAAAACACATCTAAATACTTCGCTGCCCTGTCACCGTTTTTAGAAGTGCCCTTAAGTCAAAATATAACAAGAACCGTCAACCTTGCACATTTTTTGTTTTTTATTATTGTGTATGTATGGCAAAAACCTTTGATGAAAAGAAGATTATTTATTCAATGTACAAGGTCTCACGAACTCATGGGACAAAACAAGTTTTAAAAGATATTAGCCTGTCATACTTTTATGGAGCAAAAATTGGAGTTGTAGGCTTAAATGGTTCTGGGAAATCAAGTCTCTTGCGTATTATGGCAGGAGTAGACACTGATTATGCGGGGGAAATAACACAAACCGAAGGTTTTACGATTGGGTATTTACCACAAGAGCCCGAACTGAAAAGTGGAAAAACAGTAAAAGAAATTGTTTCAGAGGGCGTACAAGATGTGTTAGATTTACTTGCTGAATTTGATCACATAAATGAACAATTTGCCGACCCTGATGTCGATATGGATAAACTCCTCGCTAAACAAGGGCGTGTACAAGAACAACTTGACGCAACAGATGCATGGAATCTTGACACGAGGCTGAATCTTGCGATGTCTGCCCTCAGTTGCCCACCGCCCGATGTCAAAGTAGATGTTCTTTCGGGTGGAGAGCGTCGACGGGTTGCTCTGTGCCGTTTACTCTTACAAAAACCAGATATTCTTTTATTAGACGAGCCTACCAACCACCTTGATGCTCAAACGGTAGCATGGCTTGAAAATCACTTACAAGCTTATGCTGGAACTATTATCTGTGTAACGCATGACCGCTATTTTTTGGATAATGTTGCGGGCTGGATTTTGGAACTTGACAGAGGTGAAGGTATACCATGGAAAGGCAACTATTCAAGTTGGTTAGAACAAAAAGCAAAGCGTCTCGCCGAAGAAGAAAAAACCGAAAGTGAGCGACAAAAAACATTAAAGCAGGAACTTGAATGGATACACATGAGCCCAAAAGGACGACAAGCAAAGGGGAAGGCTCGTATTAATGATTATGAAAAACTACTAGAACAAAATACAAAAGAAAAACTAAAAAGCACTACCCTCACCATTCCCCCAGGACCACGACTCGGAAATACCGTTGTAGAATTAGTTGATGTTTCAAAAAAGTACGGTGAAAAACTTCTTTTTGACAAACTGTCATTTACGGTACCACGCGGGGGCATTTTAGGTATTGTCGGGGCGAATGGTGCTGGTAAAACGACCCTTTTTAAAATGATTGTCGGTGCCACAGGTGTCAAAACACCGGAAGGTGAAACGCAAGAATTGACAATCGTAAAACCTGATTCTGGTAAAATACATGTTGGTGAAACAGTAAAACTCTGCTATGTTGACCAAATGCGCGACAAACTTGACGCTAATAAAACCGTTTGGGAACAACTATCCGATGGCTTGGATATTATTAAGCTAGGCGAAGGCGATACTGAACGAGAAGTAAACTCACGGGCTTATTGCTCTTGGTTTAATTTTTCAGGACAAGACCAGTCGCGAAAAGTAGGTGTTCTTTCAGGAGGCGAGCGAAATAGGTTAAACCTTGCAATGCTCATTAAGGAAGGCGGAAATGTGCTTATGCTTGACGAGCCTACCAATGACCTTGATGTAAATACATTGCGAGCACTTGAAAATGCACTTGACGACTTTTCAGGTTCATGTATTATTATTAGCCACGACCGATGGTTTTTGGACCGCGTCTGTACGCATATTCTTTCTTTTGAAGAAGATGGCGAAATACTTTTCCATGAGGGAAATTGGTCTGACTTTGTTGAATGGAAACATACGGTACTCGGAAAGGACAGCAAGGCGAGTAACAAAAGCATATATCGTAAATTTGGATAAATTGCAAAATACAAATACTAAGGAATCAGAAAGAACAACTTTAAAATTAAGCATGACAATTAATGAGGAAGATTGCGAGAAGCGTTTGTTTCATACATCGTTTCAAGACAAATTATAAACCCATGTGGGAATATATTTTCCTCACAAGTATAGGGACCCTCTAAAAACTTTCTGACTGCCCTGCTTGTATCAGGCAGGCGACAGGTAGAAAATTTTAGAGGAGCCTTTGAAAGTGCACTATATTCTACTATTGATAAGAACTGTCCTTTTAAAGTTTGTCATATTTGAAAGTGACAGTGTAAGGAGATTTTTATGACAGATAAACAAAAATTTGCTACAAGACAAATTCACACAGGCAAACTTGACATACCAGGTATTGCACCTCTTGCCACACCTATTTTTCAAACTTCCACATTTGAATTTGAAAGTACAACTCAGGGTGCAAAACGATTTGCCTTAGAAGAACCAGGCTATATTTACACAAGACTTGGTAATCCAAACACAACTAAAATAAGCCAAAAACTAGCAGCACTTGAAGGTGGCGAAGCGGGAATGGCAATGGCAAGTGGCATGGGAGCAGTTACTACGGTAATTTGGACAAGTTTGCGGGCTGGAGACCATTTACTTGCCGATGATGCGCTCTATGGTTGTACCTTTTCGTTCTTTACCAGTGGACTTACACGCTTCGGGATAGATGTAACACTTGTCGATTTTTCAAACATTGATGCTGTCAAGGCAGCTGTAAAACCTAACACTAAGGTTTTTTACTTTGAAACACCAACAAACCCAAATCTCAAACTTGTTGATATTGCAGCAATTTCAAAACTTGCTCGCGAAACAGCCCCTCAAGCAAAAGTTATAGTTGACAATACATTTTCAACACCATACTTGCAACGACCACTTGAACTTGGAGCTGATGTTGTCATACACAGTGCTACAAAATACTTAAATGGACACGGGGATGTTATAGCAGGTATGGCAGTGGGCAAGGCTGACTTTATCAAAGATTGCACTCTGTTTGGTTTAAAAGACATGACAGGAGCTGTACTCGGTCCTTTTGAAGCGTATTTAATTGACAGAGGCTTAAAAACATTAGATATTCGTATAGAAAAGCATTGTCAAAATGCAATGAAAGTTGCAGAGTTTTTGGAATCCCATAAAGCAGTTGCACGGGTTATTTATCCGGGATTAAAAACACACCCACAGCATGAACTGGCAAAACGACAAATGAAAGGTGGTTTTGGTGGTATTATCAGTTTTGAGTTAAATGCAAATCGTGAACAAAGTGCTCATTTTGTCAACTCATTAGAACTATGCACAATCGCTGTCAGCCTTGGGGATGCCGAAACCCTTATTGAGCATCCTGCAACCATGACCCATAGCACATACACTGCCGAAGCCCTTAAAGCAGCAAAAATTAGTGAAAGTATGCTTCGTCTAAGTGTCGGCTTAGAAGATGCTGATGACATTATACAAGATTTGAAAAACCAACTTGACAGGCTGTAGGGACTTTCCCAACACTATAAGGGCAATCTCAAAACCGATACTGTTTAGAGATTGCCTCTTGTTATAAAAAACTGTCATGTTAGTCTTGAAAGTTTAAGGCTAACATTGCAAAATAGCTCTTATCGTATTGTGTGTGGGGCGGATTATGTGGAAACTTTCGGATTATTTGGGCACTTTCTCCTGCCGTATGAGCGCACCTCTAAAGACGGTGGCAAGACAACGAAGCAACTAGATGCGTTTTTAGAGGTTCCCCTTCGTTTTTTTTACTATAAATCACTTGTAACTTTAATACAATTCATACCCTTTTAGGATATGAATACTTTAGATAGAAAAACAGTAAGTACACAGAGAATCCTTACTTTCGTTTTGATTTTTTTGCTAACAAGTGTACACGGTAAAACTGTTTTTGCTCAGGACATCGTTTGGAATTCCACACGAATATCACAAGATAGTATACAGAACTTATTTGACTTAGCAGAAGAACAAAAAGATTCTCTTTTCCCTGCTTCCTTTTTTGATACAAGGGTTATCTATATGTACGACTTTGATAATAAGACAAATGTCGCTTCATATCGTTTTGATAACACTGGCACTTGGAAACAAAAAGACTATTATGAATATTATGATGGAAAACCGAATCTTGGGTCAGGTCTAAAAAAATTAAGCAAACTCGTATTTTATCGATATAAAACGAGAGCAGACCGCTGGAAAGAAACAAATGGTTTTACACCATTTGATAACCCAGAATCGCAACTTGCACAACGCGAAAATCGATTTTACTTTTTCCGCTTTACTGCTAAAACAATAATGCCCTCGCTTGACAATAGCATGCTCTGTGTAGACACATACACAAAGTTTTGTTGGTTTTACAGCGAGCCTGGAAAGTTTTCTAATCTTTTTGGAAACAAAATTCCAAAAGCATGGCGCGATTATGCTGACCCACAAAAAGCCTCTTACCATGAAGAACGAGCTCTCCCCTTTTACCTATACGACCCCATTGGTTATGTTTCTGATACAGGGGATGTTATTTTATATGACTGGATTAAAACCAATATTAGTAAGGATATTTACGAACCCTCAATCAAGTTTAGTACACCTGCAAAACGCTCACCCGATTCTCCAGGGTATTCCCCATACCTCCCACAATAGTGGTATGTAAGCAAAATGTGTCAAGTCACTGTGCTACCAACTTGACACAAGATGCACAGTAAGACTTTCAAAGTATTATCTTGGCACTTGTTCTATTTAGTATGGGGCTTTTAAGGTGTGCTCGGTATGCAGGTGCAATATTTTGCATGACGAGTATATAGCATGTGCATACTGGCACCTCTAAAAACGCTGACAGGGCAACAAAACATCGAGATAAGTTTTTAGCAGTCCCATAACTTTTCAAAAAAATATGTCCAGTTGCAAAAGCCCCTCTTAACGCATATAATGCAGTGATGGCTTTTTTATTTTCAGATTACGATGTTATAATAGTGGGCGCAGGACATGCAGGAATTGAGGCGGCTCTTGCATCAGCAAAACTCGGAGCGTCCACCTTAGTTATCACGCAAGCCTTAGACAGTATCGGGAGACTTTCCTGCAACCCTTCGTTTGGAGGTATTTCTAAGGGAAACATAGTACGCGAAATTGATGCACTCGGTGGTATCATGGGAAAACTAGCCGACCGCTCAATGATTCAATACCGTTTACTAAACAAGAGCCGAGGTCCTGCAGTGCAAGCCCCACGAGTACAAGCCGATAAAGCCTTATATGCAAGCCTTGCAAAACACGCCCTCGAAAGCAACAAAAACATACACCTTTTTCAAGATACCGTTGTAGATGTTTTGAGTTCTCACACAAATGAAACAGGAACTGTTGATAGGGGACACATCTATGGAGTGAAAACTGAACGAGGGCGAACATTTACCGCAACGAGCGTTGTACTCGCAACTGGTACTTTTTTAGAAGGCTGTATATACATTGGTGAATATAAGTCGCACGATGGCAGACTTTCCGAGAGAGCAGCAATCGGTCTTGGAACAGCCCTTCAAGCAAAGGGCTTTTCATTAATCAGATTAAAAACAGGAACACCAGCACGCGTTTTGCGTCATTCGATTGACTTTTCAAAAATGCAAGTACAAGAAGCCGAGCCAATTATGCACCCTTTTTCCTTTGATGCTCAAAGTCTTGTTGTAGAACGCCCACAAGCCGATTGCTATATTACATATACCAACCCCAAAACACATGACATTATCCGGGATAATATTTCACGCTCACCGTTATACTCTGGGCGTATTAAAGCAACTGGGGCTCGATATTGCCCATCAATAGAAGATAAGGTTGTCAAGTTTCCCGATAGAAACCGCCATCAACTTTTTATAGAGCCTGAAGGACTTGGTACTGATGAAATGTATATAAATGGGCTTTCTTCTTCCCTCCCCGAAGATGTACAAGATGCCTTTTTACACACTATTGAAGGTTTAGAACAAGCGGTTATAACGCGTCCTGCCTATGCGGTTGATTACGCATGCATGGTTCCTACGCAACTTTCCAGCGACCTGCAAACCAAACGCATTGCAGGCTTATTTACTGCAGGACAAATAAACGGCACATCTGGATACGAAGAAGCAGGTGGGCAAGGCTTGATTGCAGGAATCAATGCAGCCCTTTTTGCACTCGCCTGTAAAAAAGAAACCGAATACAAACCATTTATCCTACGACGAGATGAAGCATATATTGGGGTTATGATAGACGACCTCATTACACAAGGGGTTGACGAGCCGTACCGTATGTTTACCGCTCGTGCCGAATATCGCTTAAACCTACGACATGATACCGCTGATGAGCGCTTAACTGAGCGAGCCTACAACATAGGCCTACAAACTGAAACAGCCTTCCATAAACTACAAGCAAAGCGTGAAGCCAAATCAAAAATACTCCAGATATGGCAAACCAAAAAAATTACCAAAGAACAGACACAGTTCCATCCGAGCCTTTTAAATCACAGAGGCGAAACTATCGAAAAAGCATTGCACGATCCTGCTGTTTTACTTAGTTCTATCAGCTGTCCAGAAACCGATGTATTTCCACAAGAAATATTGCAATTAGTTGAAAGTGAAATACGATATTCCGATTACATTATAGCCCAAAACGCAAGAATTGCAAAACTAAAAAAAATGGAACATACTACAATACCACCATCTTTCGACTATGATACTATTTCAGGACTTTCAACAGAATCCAAAAATCGACTTAAATCTGTATGTCCTGCAACATTGGGGCAGGCTTCACGCATACAAGGAATTCGCCCATCTGACATTATGCTTTTAATGGTTGAACTTTCTGTCAAGCGTAAAACATAAAGCATATTCAAAAACTTGAGCAGTTCCGATTAAATAGCAAACCCTGATGCTGCCCCTGAACTTGATTCAGGGTCGGCGTGACAATTTCAGGGTCAACATGACTGTACTTATTGGATAGTACCCAATGCAACAAGTCCCAAAACTGATGTTTTGCTCCTTGTCATAGTGATTAGTACTTAAATAATTAACAATACCCTTTACACTTTTTTATATTTTTAGTATATTCCCATAAGTGAAATATATATATTATTTTTTATGTCTATTTATGTTTTTTTCGTGTGATGATATACATTACAAAAAACTTCCAAATAGTGCGGAGGTCGTTACTCTTACTTCATTTGAAACATATAGGCTTTTACTGCAAGAGGAAAAAGAAATACTTCCGGACTTTCGCTGTGTGAATATTGAAGTTGACATTGAAGTGCAGGACTTGCCAGACGCACGCTGGGTAAGCGTTAAAGCGCCTCGTTTTGGTTCAAAACTTGCAAAAAGCGGTGGAGAATTGTTTTATCGTATCAATGAATTCCCAGCTACATTCCGAACCTGTGGACCTAATTCAAGTGCTGTATCTAAACGGCTTTTTGCAACCCAAATGCCACTGTTAGATACTTCCCCATACGACCATACATTTATTCCATCGGCAGCTGTCGCGTGGAGTTTTTCTGATGATAAAAAAACCGTATACTACAAACTTAATGAAAATATGCGTTGGTCGGATGGGAGTATTTGTAATGCTGATGACTTTGTTTTTGCATACGAATTTTTTACTTCAAAAAATATTGTCGATCCTTGGGTCAATGAATCATTTGAAGATATTTCTATCAAAAAAATTGACGACTTTTGTATTGCTGTAATGTATGAAGAAGGAGATCGTGTTAGTCCTACTGAACTTCTCTCTATTACAAACATGCGTCCTGTATGCAAAAAATTTTATAATGGTATCATTCCAGAAAATTGGGTATATACATACAACTTACAGGCAGAACCGACCACAGGACCGTACTACTTAGATAGTTATAACCAAAATGAGGGTCTTTCGTTTGTCAAGATGAAAAACTGGTGGGGCTATGAGTATGAACATTATGCTGGAATGGCAAACTTTGACAAAATACATTATTTTGTTGTGCTGGGGGCGGAAAAAGAAGGCTTAAAACATTTTAAAGCAGGAAAGTTTGACTTAGCAGAGCTAGCAGGCTCGGCAAGTTATATTGCGAGTTTAAACGATGACTGCGTAACCGATGGCTATGTAACACCATGGCGTACAACTTATGAGCCACTCGTCGGGATGTATGGATTTTTCTTTAACACACTTGACAAAACGCTTTCCGAACACACTGTGCGACAAGCTATTTTTTATGCACTTGACATAGACGGTATTGGCAAAACGCTTTATTCGCCCGACTATCAGCGACTCACAACATTGGGCGCAGGGCAAGTATTTGACGGATACGAGTTTAACAATAAAGAAATACCACTAATACCATTTAACCTCGAAAAAGCCAATACCCTATTAGACAATTCAAGTTTTTCAACTTTTTCGAGCGACGGCATCCGTAAAAATTCCAAAAATCAAAAACTAAGTATTGAAATACTGTATAGCGAATCGCTTTCAAGACAAATACTTGGGCTTTTAAGTGAACAGGCAAAAAAAGCCGGGATTGAACTTACCTTCCGTTACTTAAAAAATGGGGCACTAGAAAAAATAAATGAAAGAAATTTTCAAATATATTTCGGGCATATTGGAAATCAACAAATCCCAAATCACTACTATAATTTTCATTCATCATTTGCGAATTCTTTTGGCATCAATAATATCACGGGTTTAGATAACAAAGAACTTGACAAAATGCTAGAAGAATACAGAGATTGGAGTGGAGACTTTGCACATCTTGCTTCTTTAAACCAAAAAATTGAACAAGTTGTCATGGAGCAGTTTGTTTTTCTCCCATACTACTATACAAATGTTTCAAGTTTTTTAACATGGAAGTGGATTTGTTTTCCTGCTTGGATTGGACATCGGCATGACCCACAGTTTATGCGTAGCCTTTTTTCATACGCTTGGTTTGACCAAGAAATATATGATGAAGTTATTCAAGCGCGCACACATAACAATCGCATACCAGCTTATGCCTTTGACTATGAATGGTAAGTGTACTTGATTTTTTTAATCCTGCGATTACAATCAAAATTTTATAAGAGGAAGACTGTATGTACAAATACGAAGAACAATCAAAAAAAGAAAAAGACACAAAACACGATTTTTCTGAAAAGTTTTTAGAAACACGCCAAATTTTAATATCTGGCGAAATAAATAAGGATAGTGCCGACAAAGCAATTTCACAATTATTACTTTTAGAATCAATGTCAAAGACAAAACCAATTTATATCTATATAAACTCGCCTGGCGGAGATGTGGATTCTGGTTTTGCAATTTTTGATGTAGCTCGTTTTGTCCAACCTGAAATTATCATGATTGGGGCGGGTTTAGTTGCGAGTGCAGCGGCTCTCATTTTACTTGCAGCAAAAAAAGAAAATCGCTTTGGGCTGCCAAATAGTCATTACTTAATACATCAACCACTTTCAAAAATGCAAGGTGTCGCTACTGACATCGAAATACATGCCAAAGAAATTGAAAAAATAAAAACAAAAATTAACAAAATTATTTCAGAGGAAACAGGGAGCGACATAAAAAAAGTATCTAACGACACTGACCGCGACTACTGGCTTGACGCAACTGAAGCGCTCGAATATGGGCTTATTTCAAAAATACTATACGAGCGAAAAGACTTAAATAAAAAGTAGGGGTTAAAAACAGCACTGAAACAGGCGTGCCGTTTTTAACCGCCGAGTTTCTTCCTTAGGCATTACTCGCAATAAAGAAACTCGCCTATCAAGATGTGCGCATTATGCGCACGCAATGCGCCAAGTCCCAAAACTGATGTTTTGGGACTTGGCGTATTGACATAGTAGGGGTTAAAAACGCCTTGGAATACTAGGGTGTTTTTAACCACCGAGTTTCTTCCTTGAGTTTCCTCGCAATAAAGAAACTCGCCTATCAGGATGTGCGCATTATGCGCACGCAATGCGCCAGGCCCCAAAACTGATGTTTTGCTCCTTGGCGCATTGACATAGTAGGGCTTAAAAACAATACACCTCGTTATAAGCAACGAGGTGTACAGCCCCCTAAAGATATTTTAGTGTCTCTTTTTCTTTCTGCTCAGTTTTTATCAATACCGATTGGTATAGTGTATTAAACCAAGTTATGGTTCTCTACTCATTACGGCAAATAGTTTAAAAGCGTATCTTTGTATATTCTACCTAAAACACTCAAACTTGCTTGGTGGGTATTTTCATAGCGACGCAAATCAGTAATTGCTTCTGTTATGTCAAGATCGGCTTCACGCGCTAATGCATTTGTTACATTGAGGTTTTGTGTCCCTAATCGTGCTAAAACTGCCTCACCTCGTTCGTAGCGCGCACCTGTTTGACTAATTCTACTTGTCAAGTTATCAATACCAGCATCAAGCCCCCCTAGTATTTTACCACCGAGCGATTCTTGATCACCAGACAACAACGCATTACGCATAGAGATAACTGCATCAAAAATAGAGCCACCTGAAACGCGCACTGAATTGGCAAGATTATACGGAGGTCGCTGATCTGCTTTGACAAGTCCTAGCGTTGTAAGCACCGAATTTTCGTCATTATCACGCAACCATATTTGATGCGAATCTGTCGTTTCCAAATTTAATCCATTTGTCACTGGGTCGAGATAGGCTTTAAGCGCAACCCCAGAATCATTGATTTTGGAGATAAGTGCATAAACATTATCACCAGCGGTGAGAGCAATTTTTACACCATCAATTTCTATACTGGTATCTTCAACCACTATAAAATCTCTCGCATCAGTTTCGGAAAACAATGTTTGCCGCTCTGCCCAAAACACTTTGTTTCCAGCAGTATCAGCAGGAGAAAAGGAGCGTTCATCAATTTCAATATTTTTTGAATCAAGTGCTCCGTTATAGCGGACTTCTTCAATGACAAGTTCCCCTAAACCACCTGGAACATTCCCCAATACAACTTCAAATGGCTCTGTAAAACTTTTTGTACCAGAAAAAATTCGCACACCATCAGCACCAACGGCATTGCCATTTTGAACAAGTTCTTTTAAAAGTTCGTCAACTTCTGGTGCCATCTTTTTTAGGTCATCGGCTGAATATGTACCGTGTGCCGCTTGTATCGATAATTCGCGTAAGCGTTGTAAAATTTCAAGGGAACTTGTCATGTGCGATTCAGTGATTCGGTATTGGTCATTGAGCGTTTGAGTATTTTTTTCAAAGCGCTCAAGTCGTGCCAAAAATGATTGATACCGAACTGCATGTCCTGCTGCCAATGGGTCATCACGCAACATTTGAATTTTGTTTTGACTTTGAATTTTATTATTTACATTTTGCAACCTAAATTCCTGATTGCGTAATGCATTATTGCTATCGTTATGTTGAATATTAGAACTAATTCGTCTCATATATATCTCTCCTTCTAGTTAATTTATACACCAAGCCTATTGATGATTGTGTCAAGCATATCATTTACTACCGAAATAAATCGAGCTGATGCGCTATATCCATATTGAAACTTAATAATATCTGAAAGTTCTTCGTCAACATTGACACCAGAAATACTATCGCGCATTGTGTGTAATTCATTCAGTATCGCAAGTTGTGTTTCATGCGAGCGCTGCGCTTGCTCTCCTTTCAATCCGATGAGTGTAACACTTTCGGCAAAGTACTCGTCAAATGTGCGAGTGCTACCAACCATGACAGGTGTATTTCTAATAGAAGCGATTGCCAATGCTGCGCGATTATCACCAGGATACGGTAAACCTTCATGGCTCGGATACCCCGCCGCAATATTATGTATGTCTGTGCGTATTACAGGATTTACTTCCATCCAACCAGCAGGATGTGCAATCGGTGAAACAGCATACTGTGCCCCTGTATTTTCAGAAAGTACAGCAACGGCATTAGCTGTTTCCCAATCATAAGCATTTTCAGGACCGCTACCAGAAAGCACCCCTGTATATCCTGCCAAAAAGCGTCCAGAATCTTCTATATGGCGTATGACAAAATCAGGATTATCGATGCTTTCGGAAGTGGTAGCTTTTAAAACTAACTTGTTATTTTGGTCAAGGTAAGCTACTACTTCAGCATTAGATTGATTGATACGAGCAATAACATCGGCAACCATATCTGTCGAATTGTAAGGTACTTCAACCATACCTTCAGGCCCGGAAAGTGTTAATACCCCTTCAAGACCAATTTGCGCACGAGGGTCAAGTTCGTAACTACCGGTAATCCTAAAAATATATGACGAATCATACACCCCATCACCACTACGGTCGAAGTTTCCATTTAAGTTATCAATAAAATATTGTTCGCGAAAAAAATCAATTCCAGTTTTTCCACTAAGTGTCATTGCATTTCTATGCACATCATTTACTAAATCTACAAAGTTCATCGCCATAGTGTCAAGATTTTTTATTTCGTTGCGAACATCAACATCACGCAGTTCAATAAGTGCTGCTAACTTACCACTTTCAAAATACGCTTTATCCCCAAAGTCTGACCATATCACATCAGAATACCCTTCATTATTTATTACCGACTGTATGTCAAATGTTCTAAAACGCTTTCCCTGCACCAACTCACGACCAGCAGTGTATATTATATATGTTTCATCCTCGTCAACTTTTGTAACAGAAATATCAATAAGATTTGCTAATTTTTCAGTCAGCACATCACGCGTATCCATGAGGTCATTCGGATTATCCCCCATAGCTTTCGACTTGACAATTTCTTCGTTTAACGAAGCAATTTGACGAGTAATATCATTTACTTGTTTCACTGTTGCTTCAATATCACCATTAAGCATATCTCTGATTCCTGTAAGCGCCCTATATTGATGATGTATAGCATCTTGCAAAGTAGTAGCACGAGTTAATACAACTTGACGAGCTGAATCCGATTCTGGATACACTGACAATTCCTGCCAAGCATCCCAAAATTCATCTAAGCGAGTGCGTACAGAAGTTATGTCAGGTTCGTTATAAACTTCTTCAAGCATAAGTATATAGTTATCACGCGTGTTCCAATAACCGAGATCATAGGTTTCCCCAACAATGCGAGTATCCAAAAGTTCATCACGCAAACGATTTATCGAACCAACATCGACACCCTGTCCGATTTGACCTGGCGTTTCGGCACGCGACAAATCAGGCCGATACAAAGGTTCAAAGGCCCGCATATTTACTCGTTGACGAGTGTAACCTTCAGTAGAAGAATTTGAAATATTGTGCCCAGCAGTTTGAACTGCTTGCCTATGTGCAAACAAACTACGCTTTCCTAACTCTATAGACGAAAAAGTTGACATATCTACTTCCTTTACTTGACAGTTTTAAGGTAAACAGTTTAAAAAACCCTATTTACAACTAAATTACTAATATCGGCTTCTGCTTTTACACCGGTGCGAGTATATGTCTGTCCACTTCGGTTATGCGAAACCACATCAAAAACACCATTAACTAAACCACGAGCATGATCTATGTAGTTATTAAACACATCATTTTCAATCTTTGACAAAAAAACTTTTTCACGCAGAGTTTTGTATAAATGCAACAGAAGTACTTGAGATTTTTGTGAAAATACCTTAATTGCTTGTTCAACTGTCAAGTTCGTTTCATTAGTACTAGATTGATCAGAGCATGTTTGATTTATTTCACGGATAAGCATTGCTAACCGTTTATCTTCCTCGCTAAACTGGCAGGATATTTCATCAAGTATATTCATCTGTTCACGAGTGCTTTCCCAATCACGGTGTAAAACATCTGCATACACTTTTTTTTGCACAGCATAAATCTTATCAATTAAACTTATTTGCGACTTCAAAATGTTTTCCATTTTTTTGGATAAAATTTCATAAACCATAGAACACCTCATTTCAAGTTTTCGGCATTGCAAAAAAAAAGATTAGAAGTTTTTCTGATAGGGAAATCAATTTTCGCAGGGATTGTGTTTCTCTGCACCCTAATACTAAGGGAAAGGGACACACTTTTGTTCGAAGCAAAAGGTTTCCCTTTCCCTTAGAATCCCTATCCCTTCCAAAAGCATCGCTTAGGGCTCCGCCCTAAGAACCCGCCTTAGAGTAATAAGTTCATAAGTTATGTCCTATGGATTTTAAGCAACTTGACACTTATTTTTAATTCTCGCGCTTACGCACCGTCTACATCCGTGTAGACGGCTATGTTTTTTCTCCCTT
>JAFTEH010000130.1 GCA_017453745.1 Spirochaetaceae bacterium | reverse complement strand
TTCGTAATTTATACGAATTTCCATCATATTAAAATGTCATTCTTTGCCTGATGCACAGCAACATGACAATACTTTGCTCTTAAAAAAGCAAAACTCGTTAGAGTTGAGCAAATCCGTTTGTTACCCCAAAAAGCGTGGGCGTTATTTGCAACGAAGTTTCCAGCAGCCCGAGCAGCGTTAGCGATTCGTCCGTGTGATAATAATTCGACAGATTGCTTCGGGCACTCATGCCCTCGCAATGACGAGGTAAGTAGAGATTGCTTCTCTGGTTCGCCCACACTGGCAGAAGGTACCCCTCATAAGATACCCACCGAAATAATCAAATAGCAAAAGCGTAGTACCAGCTAGCATGACAGCACCGACTTGTACTGTCTCCGTTATCATATATCGTGTTGTAAAAACAGTAGGGAAAATCAAAAGACAAAAAAACCTCCAAGAATAAAAATATCCCTAGAGGCATTTCAAGTGTTTACACAGAATCAGTTCATCGTGCTATTACGACTTCTTATTCAAAATTTGAGTTATCTTCTTTTTATCTGCTGCAGTCATGTTTGAAATATTACGCTCTAAAAGGCTACATATTTTCTCTATCTCTGCAATAGTTTTTTTTCGAGGGGCAGTTTGTTTAGCTTGTTTTGCTGTTTTTGTGGCAACAGTTGCTCCTGCTTTTTCTTTTGTAGTCTTAGTCTTGGTTGTTTTTGCTGCCTTACTTGACTTCTCGCTTTTTTTAGTGGCTGCAGCGGTAGCGGCTTTTGTTGAGCTCTTTGGCTTTTCTGCCTTAGTAGCAGTTTTCTTTTCAGTAGAAGCATTTGGACTGAGGAACTCTGGTGTTGTCCCAAGAGCAGTAGCAATCTTAGCTAGATAGGAACCTTTGGGCTTTCTATCGCCTTTTAAGTAGTGACTAATGGCACTTTCAGTTAATCCGACTTTTTCGCCAAATTCCTTTTGTGTCCAACCTTGCTCTTTAAAAAGTGAAGAAAATCTTTCAAGAAAGACTTCATCAAGTACAGTATTTTTCATGGTGAATACTCCAGTAAATAAAATCAGCGTATTGTATCAAAAAGGCTTTTTTTTGTCAAGTATTTTCTTGACAAATTTTTAGACTTTTTAGAGCAGTTATAAAAAATATGGTATCCCTTACTTTGCCCCTATGGTTTCCCTTTTGATGTATACAAAAAACTTGAAAGTATTTTTATATCTAGTATTATATCCCCTATATGAATGATTTACACAAAAATATTGAACTCATCAGGAAACGCATAGAAAAAGCGTGTTTTTCTTGCGGAAGACCTGTTTCAGAAGTTGCTCTCCTACTCGCTACAAAAACTATAGATGCACACACCATACTTAAAGCCTTTCAGTTAAATGCATTATTGATTGGAGAAAATCGTGTTCAAGAAATAGTTGAAAAACACGAACTACTATTGCAGGTTCCACATACTACTCATCTAATAGGACCTCTACAAAGCAATAAAATCACAAAGGTTATTGATAAAGTGCAATGTATTGAATCTATCGATAATTTTGAACTTGCAAAAAAAATAAATAATAAATTATTATTAAAAAATGCTAATCTCAATATCTTAATAGAAGTTAATACATCAGGAGAAAAAACAAAACATGGTTGTACACCAGATGAGGTTATAAACTTGGTGATGGATATTAGCCAACTCAAATATTTACATATAAAAGGTTTAATGACTATTGGAACACTTACAGATGACAAGACAGAAATACGCCGATGCTTTAAATTATTAAAATCTATTTCACAAAAGATTGAAAATGAACACTTTGAGGGAGTTGCAATGGATGTACTGTCAATGGGTATGTCCGATGATTTTGAAATCGCTATAGAAGAAGGTGCGACAGAAGTACGAATTGGTTCTTCTATTTTTGGTAAACGCACGATATAACCAAAACGATTATTAGCAATGAAACATATCAGTTATCCTCAAAGCTATTTAAAACCGCAAAAATCATGCGGTTTTAAATAGCGATTTTTTTACACAAATGTTCAACACAGTAAAAATTTACAATGGCAATAATACCATTATATTTATTTTGGCATTATGCGTTATTAGATACTAGAAGTGAATAACTAAGTTTTTTCTACTTGCACCAACTTTTTCATAATACGGTTATACTGATGTAGTCTCTCCTGAACTGCTTGTGCGACAGCATCAATAGATGTATCTGCAAAAAGTTCCACTACTTCATCTATTTTTTTTACCGCATAGATATAAAATGCCCCAGACTTAATAGCTTCTAAAATTTCATCTGATAAAAATAAGTCTTGAACATTTGCTTCAGGAATAACAACTCCTTGAGTTCCTGTAAATCCGAGTATTTGACAAGCCTTAAAAAAGCCTTCAATTTTTTCACTTACACCGCCAATTGGTTGGACATCTCCATGCTGATTTAAGCTACCAGTGATTGCTAAATCTTGCCTAAATGGAATTTGGGAAATAGAAGACAAAAGTGCTAGAAATTCAGCGCAGGAAGCGGAATCTCCTTCCACCATTCCGTATGATTGTTCAAAACAAACCGAAGCATCAACTGATAGTTTAGTATCTTTTGCATAAGAATTTTTTAAAAGTGAAGAAATAATGAGGTGTGCTTTATCGTATATCTCTCCTGAAAACCCTACTTCACTTTCTATATTTATAACACCATTTTCACCAGGTGAACTTTGTGCAGTGATAACTTCTGGCACACCAAACGAAAAGTATCCACGATCTTGTACAGCAAGTCCGTTGATACTACCACATTTTTTACCTGATACCTGTAAAAAAATAACCCCACATTTTAAATCGTCAAGATACTCTTGTTCAGGGAGAGATGACAAAAATCTAACTTCACTAATAGTTTGGTTAATAATATGCTCGTCAATATTTTTTATGCCCTTTTCTTGAGCCAAAGCATTTGCCTGTATAAGAATATCCGAAATTTTTGTAAACTGTGTTGAAAGAAACTTTCTTGAACCTGAAAGTTTACAAGAATACTCTAAGAGTTTTGCATATCCTGAATTGTTGATTTTTTGCGTTGGTAATTGCTCAACAAGTTTATCAACTAATGAAATAAATGCAGCTTCATTTTCATCAGTGCGTATCATCGCTGGCGAAAATTCTGCACATATTTTGAATAACTTAGAAAAATCAGGATCACTTTGATACATGACATCATAGGAATTCGCTTCACCAATCAATACGACCTTAAAATGCGCATGAATAGGAACTGGTTTAAATACGCTTGATGGATTATTACT
>JAFTEH010000129.1 GCA_017453745.1 Spirochaetaceae bacterium | reverse complement strand
TAAGGGCACTTCTAAAAACTCAAAATTTAAAAAGTTTTTAGAAGTGCGCCGAGTATTGGAGCCTTGAAATTACAAGGCTCCAATACTCGCATTTTCAAAGACACCTCTAAAAACTGAAGTTTTTAGAGGTTCTCTTAAATCCTGAATGCCAACTTGCCAGTTGCTTAAATCCATTACGCAACTGGTTAGTAGTGCGCGTTTTTGGAAGGAAAGGGTTCCTAAGGGAAAGCACCAACAAACAAACCCGTCTACACGGATGTAGACGGTGCGCAAGTGCGAGAATTAAAAATAAGTGTCAAGTTGCTTAAATTTCTTAATACAAGTGAAAAAATGGGGTTTTTAGGGGGCACCCCTAAACCGCGTTTTAGGAAGGAAAGGGTTCCTAAGGGAAAGGAAACCCTTTTGCTCGGTCAAAAGGGTTTCCTTTCCCTTAGTATAGGATGCAGAGAAACACTATCTCTGCAAAAATAGATTTCTCTAAAAAAAATCCAAAAGCCTTACATTTTTTTTCAGTTTTTGCTATCATATATAGTTACTATATTACTGTTATCTATACTTTATAGTTTAATAGAAAAAATCTTGGAGGACTTTACAAAATGAGTATTCATATTGAAGCAGAAAAAGGTCAAGTTGCAGACCGCATTTTATTACCTGGCGACCCTTTGCGCGCACAGTTTGTTGCAGAAAACTTTTTAACTGACGCAAAGTGCTATAACAAAGTACGAAACATGTTCGGGTTTACTGGCTTGTATAAGGGGATGAAGGTATCGGTACAAGGAACAGGTATGGGAATGCCTTCCCTTTCAATTTATGTCAACGAGCTCTTTGACTTTTATGGTGTACAAAAAGCAATCCGAATAGGAACCGCTGGCTCCATACAAAAAGAAGTAGAATTGCGCTCTGTTGTCATGGCTATGTCCGCCTGTACCGATTCTGGCATTAACAACCATAGGTTTTCAGGTCTTTCATTTGCACCGACTGCACATTGGGAATTATTAAAAAAAGCCTATGACAGTGCCGTTGCATTAAATCAAAAAGTTTCAATCGGTACGATATTTTCTTCTGACATTTTTTACGACACAGCAAGTAACTGGAAGCGATTTGCCGCTTACGGCGCTCTTGCGGTAGAAATGGAAACCGCTGAACTGTATTCGCTTGCCGCACAGTACAAACGCGAAGCCTTAGGTATTTTCACTATTTCAGATAGCATGGTTACGGGTGAAACAACAAGTGCCGAGGATAGACAAAAAACCTTTACCGCAATGATGCAAATCGCATTAGATGCTATTACAAAATAGCTTGTAGAATATGCTACCACAATGAAAGGGACCAATGCAAAAAGAAAATCAAAACACAAGCCTCGTAACTAAAGAGTTTATATTAAAACTGTTTGAAGCGTTTTCGATTCAACGCTGGAATGATTTTATACGCCCCCTACCTCTTACCGAAATGGATAGAGCTGGCGAAAAGTTATTTGTAGCGTTCTTTTTAGGTAAGCAAGAGGAAAAAAAAGGCAATCCTATTTGCTGGAATACTATCATTGATGGAAGCGTCTATGAAATGCTACGGCGTATACAATTAAGCGATATTAAATCCCCTGTGCAGCGACTCATCCGCGAAAAATTTCCCGATGAAGCAAAAAGACTAAATGAGTGGATTTTTGAAAACTACAAAGGAATGATTTCAGATACTGCTTTTATGGATGGCTTTTATAAATACCTGTTTGAACACGAAGAAAAAAAACTTCTAAGCTATACTGTCTTGAGAGCCGCTCATAAATATGCCACTTTACGCGAGTTTGAAATATTGCGCATGGTCAATGAAAAAGACCGTTTAGGAAAAGTTGACGAATACTTAAAAAAAGATATGCTTGAATTTGAAAACTTGACAGGACTAAACGATTTTTTACAAAAAGGCACATCGTATAAGCTCATTATCGAAATTGAAAAATTGCGCTTTCAAGAGCGATGGAACCAAAGCCCTCGCGTTCCCAAAACATCAGTACTTGGTCATTCATTTTTTGTAGCTGTTGTTACATTGCTTATTAGTAAAGATCTTAATTTTTCTGCACAGAGGCAATGTAACAATTTTTTTGCAGCGCTCTTTCACGATTTGCCCGAAGCGGTTACTCGCGACATCATTTCACCGGTAAAACGAGCAACAAGCTACCTTGCTGAAGCCTTAAAACAAATTGAAGACACCGTCATGGAGCAAGAACTTTTTCCACTCATTGATCCATTTTACGAGCCAGATATACGCTATTTTTTAGAATCCGAATTTGAAAACAAAGCTCTCGTTGACGGCTCTGTAAAAATATGCAGTTTTGAACAATTAAACACCTGTTATGCTCAAGCGCAATACAAGCCAACTGACGGCAAACTTGTTCGAGTGGCTGACCACATTGCCGCTTTCGTTGAAGCAGACCGCTCAATCGCATACGGAATATCCTCACAACACTTACAGCGCGGCCGAGATACTATTCTGTCGATTTACAAAAATGCAAATCCGATAAACAACTTTGATGTATCGCAGTTCTTCAATAGCTTTTAATTTTATATAAATTGAATCTATATACTATTTACTATTTTTTTAATGCGCAACCCGAAATGCGATAATGCGAAAAATGTTTATCTTTGTCATTATATGTGAATGAAATCTCTGAAAATACAAAACTAATACTGTCAAGTTCATAGATTATCTGTGTATGTTTATCCGTATCATTTAAGCTCAAGAGAAAATCAGTTATATTGTATTCTTCCCCGTCAATTTCAATAGCAACTCTTTCCATCCCTATATATTCATATTTACTGAAGAAAAAAAGTTTATTATGTTGGCTTATATCTACTACCTGTTCAGTATAATCTAAAAACTCAAAATGGTTGTAATATAGTTCAAATTTACCGCTATAATCATACAAATTATCACTAAATCCATAAAACTGGTATGGATCATTATCATATCCTTCTAGGAACGCAGGGAGTCCCTTATGGTAATAGTCATATCCTGTAATAAAGGAAGTAGCACTTATAAGCATTGATTTATCATAGCTCGTAAGAATATTGTCAAGTTTTTCTCTGTCATGATTGACAAGTTTGCCATTCTCAAGCATTCCAAACTTGGTTAGCATACTTTTTAAGCGATTAACTTGACTTATATATGAAACATCGTACATATTCAAAGGACTTATCGTAACAATAAGCACGAGCACAGCAAGAACTAAAAGACAAGACTTAAAATACTGCCCATTTTTTATCGCTATTAAAATCAAACTCATAACTGAAAATAGTATAAAAGCGACACTTGACACGCGTGCTGGTGTTAAACCGTATGTGCTTATCCGAATGGCCACTGAAATAATCTGTAGGATAATGAGAGGCATCATAATAAATACCCCTAAGCGATAAAACCACTTTGCAATTTTTGTTGTGCGATGTTCTTGTAAAATACAATAAAACACAAGATATAACACCGTTGCTAAAGAAACCACCATATTTATTTCATTGCTTGGCAAACTCAAAGACATAACAGCAATAAAAAAATAAGCGTATAATACTAGTATAAATAAACAAAAAATTGGAAACAAAAGATAAAGAAATACTAATTTGGTAAGTTTTGTAGACGAATCAGTTCTATGATAAAACAAAAAATATGAAAACAAAGGGATAAAGACAATATAAGCGCAAAATGAAAAAGCGGTAAGGAGAGCTTCGTCTAAACCACTCCCCACACGAAATAGTAAGTCAATAGTGAATATTAAAAGTGAAAAGCCAGCAAAGAGCAATAACGAAACAAAAATTGACAATAAAAAGAACTTAAAAAGATTTGCAAAGTAGCTATTTTCTTGCTCACTAGGATAAAACAGATACACAATATACGAAATGAGAGCACAGGCGAGCCCACAATATGCAATATCGCCGTATGGAAAAAAATTCATACGGACGACTGTACCCAAAACCAAACCCACTATCCCCATACCTATCTGTATGAAAATGGAATTCTTTTTACTAAGTGCATACTTATTTGTCAAGTACGCCGATATGATTATAAGTAAAAACGAAATAGGAAAGGCAAAACAAATATTCACAAACAAACTATCAATATTGATAGCATAGAAGTAAAATAAAAACGCAATAACTGCAAATACAAAGACAACAACAAGGTCATTTTTTAGCGCTTGAATTATATGAGAAAAAACGTTACTCTTACGGTTTGAATTTTCAAAATTGTTAGTCATAGTGATAATCCTTCTAGTTTTTTATTATATCCTCAAAAACAGATTACTCATCATGTCCTATTCGTTTATATACCTATAGTGAGGATATTTTTATTGTATCCTATTTTGATACTAAAAGTATATGGGGTAAGTATATACTGCTTTCTTTAACTTTCGTGAAGCAAACAGCAAGTAAAAGACGCAAGCGTAATTGTGACAAAATATAGTACACTACTAAGGTCTGTAAAAAGAGCTATCCGCTTGGGGAATATGGAGTAAATATAATTTTATCTTATCATAGAGCGAGTAACACTTGACAGAATAGATAACGGTATACAGTAACAACGGTATGTATATAGATTTATTTTATTTCCATGCTTCATCGTTGGTAAGTAAGCCTACACCAACAAAATAGAAATCAAACTACGATTGCAAAACACACGCTGTAAAACGGATAAGCAGAACCACTCATTTAGAAACATAGAAATTTTGATACAATAGCTATTCTGTAAGATACAGAAAAATTACTTAGTCTTTGTCGTAGTAATAAGTGCAGACCGCACCAACGGCATGTCCGAAAATCTTGTCTTCTTTATAGAATCCCCTCCATTTCGTAAATCCAACACAAGTACCTCCTCTTGTATTATAATTGAATCTTTTATAACTACCTCCTACCTTATTAACGAATAACATATAACCAAAATTTCTATACTTAGTCACATTCTATACGAAAAAAATTTTAT
>JAFTEH010000128.1 GCA_017453745.1 Spirochaetaceae bacterium | reverse complement strand
TGTGGGTATGGCGAAAATTTATTAATACAATGGATGATGCAGAGGTTATTGAACTGTTAATTTATATGATGAAAAAGTCAAAAAATAATAAAGAATTTTTAAATTCAATGAATTCGGATTTATAATTAAACCTTTTTTGCTTATCACCAAGGGCACCTTTATATTATCTCTATGAGGTATAACGCATAAAACCAATAACTGGTTGGGTATACCTATAACATATTTACTGTCTTGACTTATTTTTATATTTTATTTATAGTGTAGCAGTCAACTTATGGAGGAACTATATGAAAGTTGCTATTAATGGTTTCGGTCGTATTGGCCGTTTGGTTTTCCAATCACTTGTTGAACAAGGTCTCTTGGGAAAAGATAAGCTAGATGTCGTTGCAGTAGTAGATTTGATGACTGATGCAAAGTACTTTGCGTATCAGTTAAAGTATGATTCAGTACACGGTCGTATGAACGCAAATATTGAAACTGATGGAGAGGATGTACTCGTTATCAATGGTCATAAGATTAAGTGTATTTCAGGAAAAGGACTTACTCCTTCTCAACTTCCTTGGAAAGATTTGGGGATTGATGTTGTTATAGAGTCTACCGGTATTTATACAGACGAAAAAGCTTATCAACACTTGGAGGCAGGTGCAAAAAAGGTTATTATAACAGCTCCTTCAAAATCCAAGGATGAATCAAAGCCGATTCCTATGTATGTACTCGGTGTTAATGAAGATAAGTATGACCCGAAAAAAGATCATGTTATTTCAACTGCAAGTTGTACAACAAACTGTTTAGCTCCATTAGTACATGTTATATTAAAAGAGGGCTTTGGTATTGAAACGGGGCTTATGACTACTATTCATGCCTATACAGCAACGCAAAAAACAGTTGATGGTGTTTCACAAAAAGATTGGAGAGGTGGGCGTGCTGCTGCTATTAATATTATCCCTTCTACGACAGGAGCAGCAAAGGCTGTCGGACAGGTTCTCCCCAGTACAAAGGGCAAACTAACAGGTATGTCTTTCCGTGTGCCAACACCCACAGGTTCGGTTGTTGATCTCACATTTAGAGCAGAAAAAGATACTTCAATTCAAGAAATAGACGCTGCTATGAAAAAAGCTTCTGAAACATACCTAAAAGGGATTTTGGCTTATTGTACAGATGAAATTGTATCAACTGATATTATCCATAATGTACATTCGTCAATTTATGATAGCAAGGCAACACTTGACAATAATCTTCCTGGTGAAAAGCGCTTTTTTAAGGTTGTATCTTGGTACGACAATGAATGGGGATATTCAAACCGCATAGTTGAACTATTGCAAATTGTCAAAAATAAAGGCTTTTAAGTTTTAGCTTTATAGTAAATAAAAAAACTCAGTTGTTTAAGGATTTGAAATAACTGAGTTTTTTTATGTGGCGATTATACATACCGGTTAGAAAATTTTACGGAAACCCCTAAAAGTGTAGCTAGATATTTTGCTACCCTGTCACCATTTTAGAGGCATCTTTATGGCTACTAGTGAGCACAAGTTATTTTTATACTATAGATTGAGCACTGGAGTAAAATCATTATCGACTTGTATTCCGAGTTGGTGTGCAAAATCGTAAGCGAGTTTTGTATTTTCGACAAGGGCTTCTGGACTATGAGCGTCTGCCGAAACGATGATATGAGCATTCATGTTGCGCGCTATGGTCCAAAATGATGTTGCAGGATAGCGGTACTCAAGTGTTCCATTTCGTTCAATGAGTTTTCGTGTACATCCGTTTCCATTTATTTCAATCGGTATATTTAGTGCTATTGATGCTTCAATTAACTTTTTAGCAATATCTATGTGAAAACTCGTTATATCTTCAACATGCTCTAAAAAGAGGTCTGGGTGCGCTAAAAAGGCAAAAAGACCCGTTTCCATTCCTTGTATGGTAAGGTCCAGATAGCGTAATAATGCTTTTTTATCATGAACTTTTGGTATATAGATAAATTCATTGTCAATATCGACCCAGTGTGAGCCCAAAACCAAATACTGTGCTCCAAATTCTGAAATGAGGGTGTCCTTAAAATACGAGTAAAATCGTTTATGCCATTCACATTCAAAGCCTAAATAAATGGGGATAGGAGATTGTGCCTTTGCTTCGGATACAAGTGATTTATACAGTGGGAGTTCTTGAATATCCATGCGTACTTCAGTCCATGTTCCGTCGGGGTAAGGGCAGTGGTCTGAAAAACCTATTGCCGTTATGGATGTGTTTTTTGCACACAGAGCGTATTCTACTGGCTTTCCCACTGCATGTTTACATAGGTATGTATGAGTATGTAAGTTTGTCATTAATAACCTCTCTTAAGGTTTGAGCCTTATTTTTTTTGGATAAGTAATTGCTCTAATACAATAAAGTCGTGTATTTTTTTATATACATGCACGAGCCAGTTGCGAGGTTCCTTTGGAGAATTTGCTTCTATCTCTTTCCAGTTTTGAATAAGGGTCCGGTGTGGCCTATCATAGTCTTCAATAATTTGCTTAAATAGATTTGCTATTGAAATTAATAGCTTTGCGGCAGTAACAATAATACGGTGCGCTTCACCGTTTATTTCATTTACTTTTCTCACGACAAAATTCAATGCATTCCTATCACGATTAGAGCGAGCTATAGACGCTTTTAACTTCATCGCAAAGGGTTCTCCTTCTTTTAAGGCTTCATCAAACTGAATGATTGTATCAACGAGGGCAAGTAACTCGTGGTAGCTATCTGAATATTCCTGTACCTTTTCGCCACTTTCCCATGTTGCGCGAACTAAAAATAAGTCGGAAATAGAGCGTATTTCTGTTTTAAAATATTCGATTAAAAAAGATTTTAAGTAACTCATTGCCTGTGGATACAAATATCCAGAAACCGAAGAGCTTAAAAAGAGCTTATTTCCTTCAACAGAGTAATGTTTTGTACCTGAAGATGGAAATGAGGAGCCAAAAATACTTTTTACTAAACTTGCAACCTTATCATTTTGCATAGCTCTTTTCATTGTGTAAATCGTTTTTTCGGCTGTTTCAGTCACTTGGCGTATATAAAAATTTGAAATATCCTCGACATTGTTTAGTCTTCCGAATGTCGCATCGGGATTTTGTTTTGAATGTCTAATAATGTTTTCGAGTACTAAAGAAGAATAGAGCGTTTTTAGCTCGTCTACTCCTTTTTTCCAAGCGCCTGCGTTTACTGGTTTTACATTTTTGTACTTTTCAATAACAGTAAACACAGAATGCCAATCAGCATCAAAAGGAAAAGACAGGAGGATTTCTAAAAAATCATGTAGGTTTTCGACAACAGAAACAGAAGTAATATGCTTAAAGTCTGGAGTACGCTCAAAGTCAAGTTCTTTTAATGTGTAATCAAATTGCTTGAGTAAAAAGTAATAATCAAATGTGCTCAATGAAATAAAGGCTTTAATGTGGTGATATAGTTGATTCATTTTTTCGGATTGAACGCTTGAAAAGGTTTTTTGAAATGCTGTTAAGCGTTTTTTTACATTTTCCTGTATCTGCTCTATTGGAATTTTCCCCTGCGATTCAAGAATTTCCGATTCAGAAAGTTGTGAAAGCATCTGTTTTTGTTCGGCAGAAAGATAATGCTCGACACAAAAGTTTTTTAGCACATTTGTATTTACACTTAAGAGGAGTGTTCGAGCAGGTCCTACAACCCGATACACCGAAAAAAAGAATTGAGCACAGTCTGGCGACAAGTGCCCTGAAGAAGCCTTGTACCATTTAGAAAATCTTGTTTTAGAAATCGCTTTCGCAATTTTGTGTAGTTTTTTCTTCTTTATTGCTTGTGGGTCATCGGTGGCAAAAAAAGACCTAAATAGCTTAGTAAAAAAATTTTCGTTAGTGCTCATTCTAAGAGTAGTGTATTAAAAAATGATAAACTTTCAAGCCAAATCCAATAAAATATCTTGCTGACTACTTAATTTAAAATGTATACTGCTGAATTGATTTTTTTTTATTTTAATATATAGTAGTAGGCAAAAATACTGGTTTCCCAGAATGGTGCTTTGCAAACTTGGTTTTGGAACCATACGTTCTCATTTTATTGCAAACGCATAGTTTTGAGCAGTTCCAATTCGGAAATAATCGAAACTGCTCAAAAATCAAGGAGCCTCTGGAACTTCCTATCTTCTGCTACTTGTTGCAGACAAGTGGTAGGTAGGCAGTTTTTATAGATTGTTTTTATAGATTGATTTTTTGGAGTAGGTACTGTATGAAAAAGTATGTTTTATTTTTTTTGACGATTTTCGTTTTATGTGGTTCATGTTCAAAGAAAACTGTCCATTTTGATAATGAACAGGGTTTAGAGCGTGTTTTTTCCATATCTCAAAGTTCTTTGAATAGGGATAGTACGGTTTCTATTACTTTTTATGATGACATAAAGACATCTTCAATTCAAAATTGTGTTAAGTGGTCTACACCCATTGATGGAAGCTGGGAATTGATAGATGCAAAGACTATTACATTTACGCCATCAGCTTTTTTACCATCTGATACACATCTTGAACTTACCGTTGATGTGGGTAAGTTATTTGGAGAAGCAGCAAATAAAATCGGTTTTACAGAAAAGTTTTATGTGAATCGGGCATTTTTTTTAGTGCACTTGGATTACCCTGTCGTTGATAAGGATAATGATGATATGTGTAGTATTGACATGACTGTCACGACAGATATTGCCGTACCTGTTTCTGATATTTCAGCTTGTCTTGAGGCAGAACTTGAAGGGAAAAAATACAACATTACATACGATAGGCTTATTGATAAAACAGAGCATTCATTCAAAATAACCAATATCGAAAAAAAAACATTTACTCAAGCCTTAGTCGTTCGATATGATGCAAAGAATATAGGGATTGACGCTAGTGGCAATGTGTATCGCGATATTCCTGCCAAAGATGTGTTTACTGTGCTGGATGCTCGCATGCTTAGTGGGAGAACAGTACAGTTTACTTTTTCTGAAAACTTAAATGCCAAAGATGATATAAGGCAATTTATTCAAGTTACTGCCCCAGATACTAATTTTACCTATACATGGCGTTTTGATAAAAATACTTTGTCATTTACTTGCTCACGCAATGAATGGCCAGCAGATACTGAAATTTCAATTTTGGAACGGTTTAAAAGTGCTAAAGGTACTATTTTAGAAAATGCTTATACATATCGCGTTGTACTCGGTTGGGATAAACCGTCTGTTTCATTTATTGATAGTAAGGTTATTATACCATCGCAGGGTAAACCTATTGTAAGCATTATGACAAAAAATATATCAGGTGTAGTTGTTGAAGCTTTACAAATTCAGCAATCAAATATGCTACAGTTTTTACAAATCAATGACTTGGATCAGTCGTATGAAATGTCGCGTGTAGGGCAATCTGTATGGCAAAAAGCGTTTGACTTTGATTGGAATGAAAATATGAAAAATAGGTATATCACGCGAGGGCTTGACTTGTCAGAATTAGCAAAAAAATATCCTGATGGGATGTTCCAACTGCGTGTTACATTTGCGAAGCGTCATTCTAAGTATGAAGGTTATTCGGGAAGTTCCTTTGCACACTTGGAATTCCCATCCGATTTTATCAACTTTGAGCGGTATCCCTATGATGCGTATTGGGATAGTGTAGAAAGTACACCAACTTATAACTTTGGTCGTTATTACGATGATCCGAATCATCCTGCCTACTATATTTCAAGTTATAATTCTTCTGTAATTGATTCACGAAACGCCTTAATTTCTAATTTGGTTATTTCTGCTAAAGTAGATGCTCTTGGTAATGCGTACATACAAGCTATCAACTTGATAACAGGGGAGCCTGAAAAAAATGCTGAGATAAAAATATTTAACTATGCTCAAAACTTACTTGAAGAAGGAAATGTTGACAGCAATGGTCGGTATGCAATAAAGGAAAAAAGTAAAAACATCAGTTTTATTCAGGCAAAAAGTGCAAACAATTATGCGTATATTAGGTTAACTGATGCGCCCTTAAGTACAAGTAATTTCCAAGTGGACGGTATACGAACAACAGAAGGTATTAAGGGTTTTGTTTATGGGGAGCGTGGTGTATGGAGACCGGGAGATACTTTACACTTGTGTTTAATTATTCAAGACCTTCAAAATACAATACCGACTGATTTGCCTATTGTCTTTACACTTGAGGACCCAATGGGAAAAGTTGTTGACAAGCAAGTATTGACTGAACAGGTAAATGGTTTCTATAAAGTGACTACGCAGACGAGCGAAGCAGATGCTACTGGTTCTTGGATAGCACGATTTAAAACGGGAAATAATGTTTGGACAAAAACACTCAAAATAGAAAGTATAATTCCGAACAAACTTGCAATAGACTTACAAGTTGCAAATGGATTTTTTAATTCTGGAAACAATGCAGTTACACTAAATAGTGAATGGCTTACTGGTGTGCGCGCAAGTGGTTTGAAGTCTGAAATATATTCAAGATATATTTCTTCTTACACTTCCTTTCCTTCGTATAGCGATTATATTTTTACTGATGTAGAATATAACACTTCGACTTCTCTTTCAAAGATCTGGGAAGGAAATCTTGATACAAATGGGGGAGCCCATTTTAACTTAAAACTGGATGCCGGTAAAAATGTAAGTGGCATGCTTAAAGCAATCTTTGAAACACGAGTCTATGAGCCAAGTGGCGCTTTTTCTATTGAAACAAAAACATTTGACTTTTCACCATTTAGTCGATATGTTGGTTTTAAACTACCGAAGAGTAACGATTCATATCGAGATGTTTTGTATGTAGGTGAGGAGCACACTGTAGATGTTGTTCTGGTAGATGATACTGGTAAACTAATAACAACGAATGCAGATCTTGAAGTGTCGATTTATAAATTGGATTGGCGATGGTGGTGGGTTCGTGATGCATACACAGATGCAAGTTACGATGAAAGCAGGTCTACGGTTCGAGTACTAGAACAAAACATAAGCACAAGAGGCGGCAAAACTTCATTCACTTTTTCGCTTGACCAATGGGGACGGTATTTGTTTATGGTACGCGACCCACAAACAGGACACAAAGCTTCTCATGTTATATATGCCGACTATTCATACTGGGCTACTCGTTCAAACACGGATGTCACGGGTTCTTCCAACATGCTTTTACTCACGGTTAACCAAGATACCTATTCTGTAAATGAAAATGCAGAAATAACTTTTAATGCGAATCAGAATGCAACAGCCTACATAACCGTTGAAAAAAATGGTATGATAATACAACAAGATATTGTAAAAACGGTCGATGGTACTAATGTTTGGGAATTTAAAACAACGAGTGATATGGCACCGAATGTCTATGTACATGTTAGTTTAGTACAGTCCTTTGCTAAAACAAGCAATAGTTTGCCTGTGCGGATGTATGGCATTGTTCCTGTGGCGGTCGAAGATAAAGAGACGCACCTTCAACCTGTTATTACTGTTCCAGCGTCATATACACCGAACCAAGTGTGTACATTAAGCGTAAGCGAAAAAACAGGAAAGCCGTCAACATTTACCATTGCAGTTGTAGATGAAGGTTTGTTGGGCTTGACAGCTTTTAAGACAACTGATCCTTGGTCTCATTTCTATAGTAAAGAATCTTCCCAACTTACCTCCTATGATATGTTTAACTATGTTGCTGGTTCTAAGCGTGGTGAATTGCAAACTCTTATTACGGTAGGGGGAAGTGATGAAAATGAGCAGATTGCCTCAAAGACTGCGGAACGCTTTAAGCCTGTCGTTTTTTACTTTGGCCCCTTTGAACTGAAAAAAGGCGAAAAAAAAGAATTACAATTTACCATGCCTGAATATATCGGTGAAGTACGCGTGATGGCAGTATGTGGAGATAATCGTGGGTTTGGTGTCGCAGAAGAAAAGGTAAAAGTAAAAACTGATATTATGCTTTCCCCCACATTACCACGAACATTAGGTGTTGATGAAACTATTGAACTGCCTGTAACTGTTTTTAACACCACCGATAAGCAGAAACAGATTACGGTAGAACTTGAAACGAAGGGTTCAACGGTTATAAAAAAGAGTGAACGCATACAACTTGCTGCTCAGTCAAATGGAATTGTGTCATTTACCATAATGCCTACCGCCGTAGGAACTACGCAGATTGATGTTACCGCAAAAGATGGAAATAAAATTGTTATGAAATCAACAAATGAAATTTCTGTCAAGCCGCGTGGGTTGCCTTATGAAGATATTCAAGTTTTTGCAGTGCGACCAGGTGAAAAAATTGATGCTCGGGTTCAAACGGTAGGGATAAACGGTTCTAAACAACTAGCCGTTGAAGTTGCAAAAAATACTCCACTTGGTATTGAAAAACAATTAAACTATTTATTAGATTATCCACATGGTTGTATTGAGCAAATCACATCTAAGGCTTTTGCGCAATTATACATACATAAATTACTGACACTAACTGATGATAAAATTGCAGATATTAAAAACTCCGTGATGAGTGTTATCAATAGGTATGCAAAATATCAAATTAGTTCTGGCGGAATGGGTTACTGGCAAGGTGATTCATTTGAACATTTATGGGGGAGTGTATATGCTTTACATTTTTTAATTGAAGCAAAAAATGCAGGCTACAATGTTGATACAAATGTATATAATAGATTGGTTAATCGGATTGTAGCAACGACCCAATCCTTTTCTTCGTATACCGAATATTATGGAATTAACTGTCAAGCATATAGGCTTTATGTTTTGGCCTTAATAGGCAAGGCAAATGTTGGTGCAATGAACCGCTTGCTTAATGTATCCGAAATGTCTGTGTATGCACGCATACTACTATCATTGGCTTATGTAAGTTCTGGAAATAGGTCGCAGGGACAAAAGATTTTTGATGGTATCAGTTCTGATTTTCCGTCTTATCGTCAAACTGGTGGTGATTTTTCTTCTTCGATTCGAGATTTAAGTATGATGTGTTTTGCAGCTGCTAAATTATCTCATACAAGTGCTGCGAGTCGTTTAATGGCATTATCAGATGCTGCAAAACAATCGTGGCTTTCCACGCAAGAAGCGGCCTGGTTGTTAATTGCTGCTTCACAGTTTGTTGAAAAGTATGGTGCAGAAAATGTTTCATACGAATTAGTATCTGGGTCTGAACGCATTAACAATGAACTTGAAACATACGCAGAAGTTCATCAGTTACCTGTAAGCGATGGAGCACAAACAATTAGTTTAAAAAATAATGGGGCGTCTCTTTGTTTTGTAACGGTACGATATAATAGTATCGTTACCGATGTGACTGACAAACCTCGTAGTAATGCACTTGATTTAAATGTTACATATATAAAAGATGGAAATGCAATTCCGCTCACTTCTATCCGATTTGGAGATACTTTTACTGTGAGACATACGATAAAAAATATAACGAAAACCAATATAGATAATCTCGTTTTACAATTTCAGATTCCGACAGGTTGGGAAATTTCTAATGAGCGACTTGCAGGAGAAGTAGCAACGACAAACTATTCTTACATTGATATACGCGATGATATGATTTATGTTCATTTCAATTTGTCAAGTAACGAAACAAAAACCTTTGATTTTGTTGCAACCGCAACATATAGCGGAACTTATTTTGTTCCGCCTTCAGTATGTGAAGCAATGTACGATTACAATATTCGCACTCATACACTCGGGGAAAAACTAACAGCCCATTCTGAGTAAGAGCTATGGATGTTGAACTTGTCAAATCGAACCTGTCTGGAGACTTTCGCATACCACCTTCTAAAAGTCATAGTATGCGAGCGCTTGTGCTCGCATGCTTTGCCGATGGGGTGAGCCATATTGACTCACTTTTATATAGTGATGATACGAAAGCCTGTATTGCTGTTTTTTGTAAACTTGGCTGTCATATTGATATTTTGCGACTTGACAACTGCTCGGTTGATGTACGGGTGCAACCGCCTTCTGGAGGCTTGCTTTTCTATTTGCAAAATACGACTGATGCTAAATTTGAAATAGAATGTGGCAATTCTGGAACGCTTTTGTATTTTTTGGCGGTTATTTTTTCTTTTGTAAAAGGAGTAACATTTACCTTTTCTGGTGATGTATCGCTAAGTAAACGACCACTCATGCCCATAGTAGAACTATATGAGCAGCGAGGTGTTTTTTATAAAACGAATAATTCTCATTTGCCACTTACTGTACAGGGGAATTTTTCTGATACCTATAGTATTTTTTTAAGTGGGAAATTTTCGCAAGTGGTGAGTGGTTTGTTTTTAGCAACTGCAATTTTTTCTAGTAAATTGGAACTCACTCTTAGTTATCTTTGGGAAGCCCCTTATATTGTCATGACAAAACAATGGCTTTTTGAGCTCGGCATTACATTCGATATTTTTGATACAAGTAAAAATTTTTTTTTATTGGATGCTCGTATGAAAAGTATAAAGGGATTTGAAAAAAAAATACTAGCTGATTGGTCTAGTGCTGCCTTCCCTCTATTAATGGCAATATCTTCACAATCTCCATTATGTTTAACCCACCTTTTTTATGATTCAGTACAAGGGGATATGGCTATATTAACATACTTAAGAGAATTTGGTTGTAATTTTGATTTTGATACATCAAGTGCTCGTTTACATGTCTTGGATACTTCTTTTTTAAAAGGTAGCATAATTGATATACAAGATACGCCAGATCTTTTACCAGTAATCGCCGCCATCGCTTCTTTTGCAGTTGGGCGTACAAAAATTTATAATTTAGGAATTACGCGATACAAAGAGTCAAACCGAGTATTGTCCACCATATCGGTATTAACTAAATTCGGTTGTTCCTGCTATGAAAAAAATGGTGCCCTTGTTGTTGAAAATGCATATACTCAGTCGCCGGATGAGCGCATAATTGATACCTTTTTCGACCATCGTATTGCATTAACGGCTTGTGCTTTAGCGCTTGCTTATGATACAAAAACACTGGTAAAAGATTGTCAGTGTTATTCTGTATCATTTCCCAATTTTTTTGATGACTTGAAAAAATGTGGTGGAAAATTCAAACTATACGAGTAGTTTTTTTATATCAAAAATGGATAATGAAACTATATTATTTTTGAGAGGAAAATATATGAAGTTTAATAGTGTTGTTATTCGTACAAAGGAAATGGAAAAATCAATTACCTTTTATGAAAAAATATTGGGATTTAAATTTATCAGTATGATGTCTGCTGCGCCCGGAAAACAAATTGCTTTTTTGACTGATACAGAGAGTAATACAAACTTGGAGATCATATACAATGAAAATGCTCCCAATTTGGCTGAAACAAAAATGTCTTTGACTATACAGGTTGATCAAATTGGTGAAACGGAAACTTTTTTGCGTGCCCATAAGGTGCCTATTCGAAGTGTTCCGAGAACTGTAAAAGATGGAAAAAAGATACTTACGGCTGTTGATCCAAACGGTGTTGAATTGGATTTTATTGAATTTTAACTTATCGGTATCACAGACTAAATTACATTAATGGGAGAGATTATGCATGTGCATGGTATTGGTGTGGCAGGAACCTTGCAGTCAAATGATTGTTTGGTGAGGGTTGAACCATTTTCAAAAATTGAAGTTACACTTGAAAGTTCTGTAAAAAATGAATTCGGAGACCATATAGAACATCTGATTCGTGAAAATCTATCTCGTAATGACATTACTCATTGCAAAGTTACGATAGAAGATAAGGGCGCTTTGGATTGTACGATTATAGCGCGATTACAAACGGCTATTGAGCGCTCTCAAGGATAGTAGTATGAAAAATAGACGAAGTATGCTTTTTATGCCAGGCAATAATCCTGGTATGCTTGTATCGGCTGATATTTTAGGTGCCGATTCTGTTATCTTTGATCTTGAAGATGCCGTTGCCTTAACGGAAAAAGATGCCGCTCGCAACCTTGTAAAGAATGCTCTTACTTCAATACGCTTTGAAAATTCCGAAGTTACCGTGCGTATAAATCCAATCGATTCACCGTTTTGGGAAAAAGATTTGCAAGCGATTATTCCGTGTGGGCTTGACGCCATTGTGGTTCCCAAAGCAAGTGTTCAAGCAGTAAAAGCCGTTGAAGAAAAAATTGCTTTTATTGTATCTGAACACCATTTACAAAAAACACCTAAATTACTTATGTTGGTTGAATCGGCGTATGGTATTATGGATTTACAGGCAATAGCTGCAGCCTCAACAAATATCGACGGACTTTTATTAGGTGGTGAAGATTTTTCGGTTGACTTAGGTATTCAACGCACAAGACTTTCAAAAGAATTAGAGTATGCTCGATATAAACTGGCAACAGTTGCACATGCTTTTCAAATTGACAGTCTTGACACACCATTTACTGATGTTGATGATGTTGAAGGCTTGCGTTTGGATACTGCTTTTTCTAAGTCGATAGGTTTTTCTGGGCGACTTTTGATTAACCCTCGTCAAGTCGAAGAAGTACATGAAATCTTTTCACCAAGCCAAAAGGAAATAGAGCATGCTATTGCTATTTTACAGGCTAACGAAGATGCTAAGAGAGAAGGTTTAGGTGTTTTTAGCTTTAAAGGTAAGATGGTGGATTTACCCGTGATAAAGCGTGCTCAAGCCGTGTATAAAAATGCTCTTGAGTGGGGATTAACAAAAGAGGTGATATTTTAATGATTAATGCAATTAACAGAGAAGGTTTGGATAATCCATATAGGGGAGCCTTTGCACTCCAAAAGGTAAGTACATATAAATATGACAAAAATGTCAAAACGACATTTGGCAAAAACTTAGATTTTGTACTTGACGCTCTTCATTTGAAAGATGGTATGGGTATCAGTTTTCATCATCATTTACGGAATGGTGATTTTGTGCTTACTATGATAATGGAAAAATTACGCGCTCGCGGTCTTAAAGACTTGACAATATATGCTTCATCAATTTTTCCTGCACATAGTATTTTGGTTGACTGTATAAAAGATAGAACAGTAACTCAAATATACACTTCGTATATGTCTGGACCAGTAGCAAAGGCTGTGAGCCAAGGTTTATGTGAAAAGCCTGTTATTATGACCACGCATGGTGGTAGACCTCGCATGATACTTGAAAAAGATATTTGTATTGATGTTGCATTTATTGCCGCCCCTGCTGTTGACAAAAGTGGTGCGATTTCAGGAAGTGAAGGACCATCGTCCTGTGGCTCATTAGGTTATGCAGTAGCTGATGCGTGGTGTGCACAATCAGTTGTAGCTATTACTGATTATCTCTGCGATAGTGTACACTTACCCGATATTCCTGCAGGCTGTGTAGACTTTGTTGTTGAAGTTGATAAAATTGGGGACCCCAAAGGTATAGTGAGTGGTACGACACAAATTACGCGGGACCCTGTTGGATTAAAGATCGCACGCGATTGTCGTACACTCATAGAACATACACCGTTTTTTACAACTGGGTTTAGCATGCAAACAGGGGCTGGTGGCATTTCACTTGCGGTTGCTGCCGAAATTGAAAAGCAAATGATAAAAAAAGGAATAACAGGTAGTTTTGGTTGTGGAGGTATTACGGGATATTTTGTAGGTATGCTTGAAAATGGACTTTTTTCGGACCTCTATGATGTACAGTGTTTTGATCTTTCTGCTATTTCTTCAATAGAAAAAAACAAAAATCACCATAAAATTTCTGCTGACCAGTATGCCAATCCTAATAACCCTGAACACATTGCAAGCAAACTTGACACAGTGATTCTTGGGGCAAGTGAAATTGATGTTGATTTTAATGTAAATGTTACGACAGGTTCTGATGGCATTATACTTGGTGGTTCTGGTGGGCATGCCGATACTGCCGCTGGAGCGAAATTGACAATAATTGTTTCTAAATTATTCAATGCTCGTATTTCTTGCTTAGTAGAAAAAGTGCGAACCGTCACAACTCCAGGTGAAACAGTTGATGCCTTTGTTACAGAGCGCGGTATCGCAATACACCCAAAACACAAAGACTTAATCGAAAAAATAAAGGCAGAAACAAAGTTAAAGGTGTATACTATGCCTGAGTTATTAGACCTCGCTCGTTCGTTCATTGGCGTACCTAAAACACTTGAGCGCTCTGGAAAAACGATCGGGCTTAGTTGTTATCGAGATGGTACAATCTTAGATACAATTGATTGCGTGTAATTTTTCAAAATAACTTTGTTTCGTGTGTGTTATATGCTTCGTCAAGATAGGATTCTATATCCATTTGCTCATAAAGGTTAAAACTTAATTCTAAGTCTGTATGTAAACTGGGATGACGAGGCGAAAATAATACACAACAATCGGGATATGGAAGGATTGAAATCTGATATGTACCAATGTTAATTGCTATGTCAGTTATTTCCTGTTTGTCAATTCCTATAAGTGGGCGTAGAACGAGCATGTCCGCTGCTTTATTCGTAATAGCGAGATTTTCAACGGTTTGACTTGCAACTTGTCCGAGACTTTCGCCTGTGATTAGACATGTAGCGTGTATTTTTTTTGCAATGCGTCTAGCAATTTTCATCATGCACATTCGCATCATAAGCGTAAAATATTGTTCTTCAACGGTTTCTCGGATGCGTTGTTGTATTTTTGTAAATGAAACAATATGAAGTTTCATTCCTAATCCATAGTTGGCAAGTTGTTTTGCAAGGCTTTCAACTTTTTCTTGTGCTTCTTGTGAAGTGTACGGATACGAATGAAAGTAGACACTCTCTAGCGTCATGCCGCGGCTGAGCATCTTAAAGCCCGCTACGGGAGAATCAATGCCACCAGATAGCAAAAGTAAGCCACGACCTGAAACACCACAGGGTAGACCACGAAAACTTTTGTTTTGTAAATTGTAAATAAATACTTTTTCCCGCACTTCGATAGTGATGATAACATCTGGAGAATGTACATCGGTTTGCAAGATACTGTTGTGGATTTCATATCCAACTTTTTGTGCAAGTTCGTAGGAATTTAATTCAAATGTTTTATCGCCACGGCGTACTTCAATCTTAAAGGTTTTTGCGCCGTTTTCTTTTGCAATACTTGCTTTTTGTTTTGCTGTATCAATAATTGCTGAAAGAGTTTTTTCTACAACAGACATTTCCGCCCAAGCGGTGATACCTAAAAGATGAGATAATGCTGCTTCGCATTTGTCTTTTTCGTCTATTTTTGCTTGCAAAAAAAGTCTTCCTGCACTTACTCGTATTTTAGCTTTGACAGGATGTAAAAGTTTTGTCAAGTTTTCGATTAGTTTTTTTTCAAAAAATTTTTTATTTCCTTTTTTTAAACTAATTTCACCTAATTTACCTAAATAAAAAATATCGTCCATAAAAGAGTACTCCTGTTTTTTACATTTTAGATATAACGATAATAGCACTTGAAAATACAACTAAAAGAATCGAAATAATAAAAAAGAAAAAACTTCGTATTGTCGCTTTTCTATTTGTCGATTCAAGTTTTTTTATAAATACAATTACCTGCAATACAAAAACTGAAATTGAGATTAATGCCGATAAACTTGCAAAGGACTGAAGAACCCTTAAGATTAAAAGCTGGTTTGTATCTAAAAAATTATGGTAATTTCCAAGAAAATAAAAAATAAAAAGTGCAATCGAAATACGAAACAAAAAATGCATTAAGTGCACTAAAAAATGCAAATTAAAATTAAATACATTTTTTTTGTTCATCAGGATTCATGGGGGCTTCATCACCAGCCTGTTTATATTCGTTTTCTTTTTTCTCTTGCATCATCGGTATTTTAATAAAATTCCAACTAAAAGTTAAGGGTTTTACAAAATGTATGTTTTATGTTATGTATAAAGATATACAGTGTTCTTATTTTTGGAACCTGCACTTGTTGCAACCTAAAATATGGATGCGTTCAGTTCCATCATTTCTTATAAAGTGTCTTGCTATTAAGGGTTCCCCGTCATTTACTTTTTGTTTGCAAACAGGACATGTCCGTGTAGTTTCAGAATCAGAAATAGGGTAGCAGTGTTGGCATCCGTAAATGTAGCATAAATTATCATCTTTGTTGCTCGTATAGGTCGCAGTTTTTACTTGCTCATTTTTTTCGAGAATAGTTGCGCATACAGGACATACACCTAACGAAGTTTTATTTCCGAACTTGTTGTATTTTTTTTGTGAACTTTTTTTTGTCATCTTTGTAAAAATTGCATATCCTATGAGCAATAAGCCTAATAATAAAAAAGCCAAAATTACCAGTGAAGTTGAATTAAGATATAATGAACTTCCCATATTTATTCCCTCTCGCTATTTGTCATTTTTGAACTTTGAATCAATAAAGCATTAACTTCTTCTTTTGTTAATTCTCGAAATTGACCTGGTTTTAAATTCCCCAATTCAATATTTCCAATTCGTATTCGTATGAGCCGTCTAATCTGTATGTTGTATGATGCGAGCACTCTTCTAATTTCACGATTTTTTCCTTCTATTAGAGTAATACGCATTTTCTTTTCGTTTATTTTTTGTGCAGCGGTGCATATATAAAAAATTCCATCTATCAATTTTCCATGCAAAAATTCTTCTAAGATATGTTCGTCAAATGGGTACACGGTTTCTACTAAATATTCTTTTTCAATTTCACTAGATGGATGTGAAATTGTTTTTGCAAAGTTGCCATCATTCGTAAAGAAAATTGCGCCACTTGAATGCATGTCAAGTCTTCCAACATTATATATACGCTCATTATATGCTTGTTGTAAGAGGTTTACTGCAAGAGGTCTGCCAAATGGATCTTTAGCAGCACAAACATAGCCTTTTGGCTTATACAGTAAAACATAAATACGCTTTTGTTCAAGGCTTACGGTATTCCCACAATATGTTACCGTATCCGTTTTACTGACCTTTGCTCCGAGAACAGTTACAGGCGTTCCGTTTACACACACGAGCCCATCTTCAATATATTTTTCACATGCTCGTCGTGACCCGACCCCAGATTTTGCTAAAAAAACTTGAAGCCTCATTGGAAAATGCAAGTCATTACTTTTTTCTATATTACTTTTTTTCTGTATATCTTTTACCATACTGTTTCCGTATCGTTTTACTTTTGCCTGTATTATGTTGAAGGTAGTTTTTTATATAAGGCTTCTATTAGTTTTTTTTCAGAGTTGGTTTTGTATGAGCCAGAAAAAAATTCATCTAAGTAAGTAGTTTCCAGTGCCTGCCAAGAATTTTCTTCTTCATCAGGTAGTATAGGAAAAAACAGACAAGCATTTTTCTTTGCATTTTCCAAATCTGATAAAGCATCACCAATGACAAGAACATTATCTGGTTTATACCCAAGTGCGAGCAAGGTGCTAATAATCTTTCCCTTTCCACCATCTTCTTGTGTGCAAATTGTATTTACATATTGGGTGAGGTGTGCCTGTGACCACTCCTCATGTATTTCTGCACCTGGTGCTGAAGAAACAACCGCTATATCGGCATATTCGGACGCTTTGGCAATGAGTCTTTTGGCATTTATAAATAGTTTTTTTTCTTCATGTTTAAGTGCTGCAATCTTTTCATTTACCGCTATCGACCATGCTAAAATCGTTTTTGCGATAGTATTGTCTTGGCTTAATATAAATGTTTCCAAACTTTTATTGGAAAGACTGGTTGTTTCTTTTGTCCATTGTTTGTATGTATCAAACATCTGTTCTTCTTCGCAAGAAAAGTGTAAAGCTTTTATTTTTTTTGCTTGCTCTAAAAATGCAACAATTCCTTTGAATCGATTTATACCGCGTGTTGCTGTATATAGGTTAAAATCTTGCCAAAAATCATATAAGTGATCCTTATACTGTTCTATTTTAAAAAACTCAATAGCTAACGGCGCAAAACAGAGTTTATGCTTTGCGTTCATTGTATCAAAAACACAACCGTCTGAATCTATACATAATAAAAAATCATGCTTTGCTTTTGCCTTATTTAGTGCAAAATCATCACCTATGCGTGTTATTTTTTTTTCCATAAATGCTACCTAAAGTGTTACTGTAATTGTGCCTGTGTTTGCACAAGACTAACAGCTTCGCGGACAAGAGCCGCAATTGCTTCAAATTGCAAGTTTTCGACTAAATCTTTTTTTACGAGCCAACTTCCACCACAAGCTAAAACAGAAGGAAGTGCTAAAAAATCCATTATATTTTCTTTTTTTATACCGCCTGTTGGAACAAACCTGACAGTTTTAAAAGGCGCTGATAAGGCTTGAATCATTTTGGGACCACCAAGTTCGACTGCGGGAAAAAACTTTAAAACTGACAGTCCTAATGAAAGTGCTCCTTGTATTTCGCTTGCGGTAGCAACCCCTGGTATGATAAAGATATTGTTTTTGATACAGTATTCAATTAGTGTTTTTTCAAAACCTGGACTGACAACAAATTCTGCCCCTGCGTCAACAGCCCGTTGTGCTTGTTCACAGGTGAGTACAGTTCCAGCACCTACTAAAAGAGAAGGTGCTGTTTTTTTTAACTGCGATATAATGTCTATTGTTTGTTCAGTTCTAAAAGTAACTTCAGCACAGGGGAGATTTTCTTGTATTAAAACATCGGCGAGCGGTTTTGCAGCCTCCTTATTATTCAATACAAGTACAGGAATAATTTTTAGTTCACTTATTTTTTTTACTATCCGCTTGTTTTCCATACTTTAATTTTCGGCAGTTATATTAAAAACATAATTGTAAATTATGCCAAACCCATACACAGTAGATGTGCGCTTTTAAAAACACGGAAATCAAGTTTTAATATGAACAACTAGTTTATGAGTTAATCTTGACTAATAAATAGATAAGTATCAAAAAGTTACGGACACCTCTAAAAACGGTGACAGGGCAGCGAAGCATCCAGATGCGTTTTTAGAGGTTCCCTTAAATCCTGAATGCCAACTTGCCAGTTGCTTAAATCCATTACGCAACTGGTTAGCATTGCCGTGTTTTAGGAAGGTAAGGGTTCCTAAGGGAAAGTAGCAACAAGCAAACCCGTCTACTCAGGAAGTAGACGGTGCGTAAGTGGGAGAATTAAAAATAAGTGTCAAGTTGCTTAAATTTCTTAATGCAAGTGAAAAAATGGGGTTTTTAGGGGGCACCCCTAAACCGCGTTTTAGGAAGGAAAGGGTTCCTAAGGGAAAGGAAACCCTTGTGCTCGGTCAAAAGGGTGTCTTTTCCCTTAGAATAAGGATGCAGAAAACAATCCCTGCAAAAACTGATTTCCCTGTTTTAAATACTTCAAACATTGACTTTTTTATTTTTGTTAAGTATACTCTTGAAAATCTACGGTGAGGGGTTATATAATGAAAAAGCGGATTTTAACAGGGGATAGGCCTACAGGAAAATTGCATTTAGGGCATTATGTTGGTTCAATTCAAAATAGAGTTAAGCTACAACATGAGTATGATTGTTTTTTTATCATTGCCGATTTACATACGCTTACAACCAAGTCTGAAAAAGCACAGATTGCTGAATTATCCAGTAATGTACGGGAAATGGTTTTGGATTATTTAGCTTGCGGTATTGATAGTGAATATTCTGCAATATACCTTCAATCGGCTATTCCAGAAGTAGCAGAACTTAACCTCATATTTACCGATCTTGTTACAGTTCCGCGATTACAACGCATCCCTTCGATTAAGGATATGGCTAAGGCTGCAAATCTCTCCGAGTTACCATTTGGGCTTTTGGGGTATCCTGTTTTACAAGCGGCGGATATTCTTTTGGCAAAATCACACGTGGTGCCTGTGGGGAAGGATAATGCGAGCCATATTGAGGTTACCCGTGAAATTGCTAAACGCTTCAATTTTATGTATGAAGATGTTTTTCCGCTTCCTGAAACCCTTATGAGTGATACACCGTCCTTAGTCGGTATCGATGGGGCTGGCAAAATGTCTAAAAGTGCAGGCAATAGTATCTTGCTTTCAGATGATGAAAAAACGGTTACTAAAAAGGTTCGGAGTATGTATACTGACCCGAATCGGACGAGGGCAGATATTCCAGGTACGGTAGAGGGAAATCCTGTATTTATATACCATGATGCATTTAACCCTAATAAAGCAGAAGTAGAAGATTTAAAAGAACGATACCGCAAGGGGCGCGTTGGGGATGTAGAAGTAAAGGATAAACTTGCCATTGCTTTGAATCAGTTTTTAACCCCGATTCGTGAGCGTCGTGCAGAATATGCAGCAAAAAAACACTATGTCGAAAAAGTTGTATATGAAGGCACTTGTAGAATGCAAGAACTTGCTCGTGAAACTATGAAAGAAGTTAAAAAGGCTATGGGGCTTTATTCTGTTTGGAATAAAATACGACGCTCGGCAGGAGAATATAAGTAAGGGCACTTTTAAAAAACAAAACAGTATAAAAAATGATTAGAAAGGGTTTGCTTACATTTTGAACTTGCAAAAACCTTTGATTAAGGTCTAAGGGCACTTTTAAAAATGCAAGTTTTTAGGTTTTCCATAATTATTTTTACACTTATATATACCGTATAAAAAAACAAAAATTCTTTAATGTTTATTCCTTATTTATCCGAAAACTGAGAGTAGAAAACTTTTAATGGAGAAGGGCGCAACTAAAAAATAAAATTTCAAAACAATTTTAGGTTGAGCCCCGTGTTTTAGCGGTTTCTATGCTTTTTTTTGCTCTTAGCCTTGTTTGGACATGGCTGACACATAAAAAGCACAGTCTGTTTGGGAAAGTAAAAACTTTAGAATATGGCATTGACATAAAATATACTTAGGATTACAATAGAAAAGAGGTTTTCAGTTGGCACAGCTATCGTTTGTAAAATTTAAGAAAGACTCATATATCTTGATAGAAGGTAAGTACGATACTAATTTTTTCTATATCATTCAGTCTGGTAATGTAAAAGTAACGAAAGAGTCCGAAGTAGTCATTGAAGAGGGTGGAAATATTTTTGGACCTGGTGATTTTTTGGGTGTTGTGTCGTGTATGGCTCGTCACAACCAGATTGAAACTGCCGTTGCCTTGACTGATGTTAATTTAATTTCTGTACCATACGACCAATTTCCAAGTCTCATTGCGCGTAATGCTCCCGTTGCTATGAAAATTATCTATTCATTTTCGAGAAAAATGCGTTACCTTGATGAAGCCCTTGCGCGTATTACACTTAAAAAGAATGTTGCTACCGAATTAGAACACCTTTTTGCCATTGGTGAATACTATATGCGTATGAGTAAGTTTAATTTAGCGATTTATGCTTACTATCATTACTTAAAAGCTTTACCAACTGGTATGCATGTGCGGAAAGCTAAAGAAAATATTGTTGCAATTCAAAATATGGGTGTAAAAATCACTGCGGATATGATTGGTGGAAACACTGATTCTTCAACAAGAGTATACAGCGGCGAAAGTATGGTTTTTTGTGAATGCCAGAGCGGTCAAGAATTGTACATTATACAGAAAGGGCATGTAAAAATCACTAAGATAGTCGATGATAACGAAGTTCTTTTGGCTGTTTTAAAAGAAGGCGACATGTTTGGTGAAATGGCTCTTTTGGAAAACAAGCCTCGTTCTGCTAGTGCGATTGTTACTGAAGAGGGGGCACAGTTGATGGCTATAAGCTATAAGAATTTTACCCATTTAGTTTCAACACAACCACAACTGATAGCGAGTCTCACGACCACTTTTGCCGAGCGTATTTGGTCTATGTATCGCCAACTTGATAATACGATGATCCGTGAACCCGTCGAAAAAATGTACGATATGCTTGCATTACAGTTTGAAAAAACCCGAAATAAGCCTGTTTCAAATTCACCCTATACTTTTAATTTTGGTCCCATTGAACTTGCAAATATGTGTGGCATTCAAAAAGGGTATGTTAGCGAAGCGGTGGCTTCTTTTTTGCAGGAGCCTATTATTCGATGCAATAATTCAAAGATTACCGTTACCGACCAGCTTGAACTAGAAAAAAAAGCGGCTTATTTTAAACGCATGCAAAAAATTGAAGCAAGCCGTAAAGAAGCGAGAGCTAAAAATGGCGTGTACTGGTAACAAAAATGGCTATCTCGTATTTTATAAGAGGAGTGAATACGGCATGAAAAAACGCTCTTTATTGTTTGTTTTTGTGTTTTTTTTATCTGCTATATATGCACAAACGGGAACTCTTGAATTGGTATCACCAGCGTCGGATGTTGCTGTCTTGCCGACGGGGTTTCGCTCAATTTTTTTAGGCATGGGCATAGAGGCCGTCAAGACCGAGCTACGCCTTGATACAATTTTTGGCTACCGTGGGGAGCGCGATTTTTCTCTTTTGCCGACTTTAAACCGTAGTAATATCGAAACAGAAGGCTCATATTTTATCTCTCGTGCTTGGTTTCAGTTTTATGAAGATAAGTTGTATACGCTCAGTTTAAAACTAAATACTGATTCTGTCGATTACTATTCCATATACAGCCACTTTGTTCAAAAATATGGAGAACCTATTGATATAAATCCACAGCGAGCTATTTGGGAAAATGCTCGTACGCGCATTACAATAGAGCGTCCCCTTACAATAACTTATATTGATATGGATACATTTAATGGTATCTTGAATCGTAATAAAACAGAAACGGCTCGTTCCGAAAAAAATAGACAAGCATTTATAGAGCAATTTTAATGAAAGAAAATAAACTTATTACTATATGTTCAATTTTGAAACTTGCTCTGCTTATTGGGTTGCTTAACACATTCCTTGCATGTGAAAATCACTTAGAGGACTGTACGCTACACACAAAAGATGGAAATAGTATTTATCTGCGTATTGAAATTGCACGGTCGGCTGAAGAACGAGCGCGTGGTTTTATGCATCGTAAAAATATCCCAGAAGGTACTGGAATGCTTTTTGTCTTCGATAGTGAGCAGGTATTACATTTTTGGATGAAAGATACACCCGTTCCCCTTTCGATTGCATTTATAGACAAATCAGGCACTATAAAGGAAATTAAACACATGCAGGCATTTAGTTTGGAAACTGTGTCGAGTACTTTTTCATGTTTGTATGCCCTTGAAGTTCCAAGTGGCTGGTTTGATAAGGTTGGTATATTTCCTGGTGATACTATTTCTCTTTCCCAGCTACCAGTCAACTAATGCTTATTTTGCGCCTATTACTCGGCAGATGAGGAAACTCCCTTTACAAAAGATGATACTGTTCATGAGTTAATCTTGACCAATTTATAGATAAGTGCCAAAAAGTTATATAGTAAAAATATCAGCTTTGTTTAAATTCCATACTACATAACTAGGAACTTATTACTTTCAGGCGGGTTCTTTAGAGCTCAAGTTGGCCTAAGTCCTAAATGCCAACTTGCCAGTTGCTCAAATCCATTACGCAACTGGTTAGCATTGCCGCGTTTTAGGAAGGTAAGGGATTCTAAGGGAAAGGGAGAAAAAACATAGCCGTCTACTCAGGATGTAGACGGTGCGTAAGTACGAGAATTAAAAATATCATATTTGCTTAAATTACATAGAACATAACTGAGAACTTATTACTCTA
>JAFTEH010000127.1 GCA_017453745.1 Spirochaetaceae bacterium | reverse complement strand
TACACGGAAGTAGACGGTGCGTAAGCGCGAGAATTAAAAATCTAAGTTTCTCAATTTTTAATTCTCGGCCACTTTGAAAAAACAAGGATGTTTTTTCAAAGTGCATTTGCTTCGAACAAAAGTGTGTCCCTTTCCCTTAGATCCCTGCAAAACTTGATTTCCACAGCCTTTACTTTCCCAGCCCCACTAAAACCACGGCGCTCTTTCCCCTCACTTCAGGTTCCCATAACGAGCCCCTTTAACTACCGAGACTTTTATCTTTTTGGAGGACTTGAAATGGAAATTTTCTTTTTTAAAATATGCTATATCCACATAAAAATGAGGGAATAAGACTTATGAAAAAACTTGCGATTTTTGATTTAGATGGCACATTAATTAATACTCTTGAAACAATTAGCTATTTTGTAAATACGACATTGGCATATTATGGGATTGAAGCGATTGAAACTGAAACATTTAAGGTGCTCGCTGGCGATGGGGCAAGAAATTTAATACGGCGCTCGCTGGCACTTCGACTGAAAGAGTGGGAGGAGGATTTTGAAACGGAAGTCCTAAAACGCTACAATGAAGCGTATGATGCTGACTTTATGAAACTCTGTAAGGTGTATGATTTAGTGCCAGAAATGTTAACTGGTCTGAAAAAGGCTGGTTATTCACTGGCGGTTTTGACAAATAAGCCTGAACCGACGGCGGTAAAAACAATTCAAGCTCTTTTTGGACAGGGCTTTTTTGATATGGTTTGTGGACAGCGTGCCGGAATTCCCCTCAAACCACAGCCAGATGGGGCTTTTTTAATTATAGAAACATGCAAGGCAAAAAAAGAACATACGCTCTATGTTGGAGATACGGCGACCGATATGAAAACAGGAAAAGCGGCAGGACTTTATACGGTTGGTGTCCTATGGGGATTCCGAAAAGAAGAGGAATTGCGCACAAATGGAGCTGATTTGATTATCAAAAAGCCAACCGAACTTTTGCAGTATGTAGAAAGTATCTCGGATATGTAGAAAGTGTCTCGGAGTAGTATAGCAAAGGGAAACAGATACATGTCAGAACCTGTCAAAATGCTCAGTCAAAATAATCATCTGAAAGTCAGTGCCCTCCAAAAAGTCAGTTCCCGAATTTTTTTAAGCCTTTTTAAAGATTGTCGTTCTCAAAAACTGAAAAGCATGTATTCAAAACATGAGATTTTGGAAGTTCGTTTAAGCAGTTTTTGAAGTTACTTTTACCTTTACTTCACTCATCTTTTCAACTACATCTTTGTTAATGATAACTTCTTTTTTACCCTTAAGCGACGGAGACTGGTACATGGGTTCTAGTACGAGCTTTTCGATAATTGCTCGTAAGCCTCGAGCACCGGTATTTTGGTCTATTGCTTTTTGGGCAATAGCATCGATTGCTTCATCGTCAAAATATAGTTCTGTATTATCAAAGCTAAATGAATGTTTATACTGTTTAATAATTGCATTTTTAGGTTCGACCAAAATACGCTTGAGGTCGTCCTTTGTTAAAGGATTTAGTGAAACAGTTATAGGAAGACGCCCTATTAACTCGGGTATTAAACCAAACTTAACTATATCATCTGGTATCAAATTTTTATATAGTTCGGTGAGGTTTTCTTCGCTCTGTAGTTTGATGTCGGCTGAAAATCCTACGGGATGCTCGCATACCCGTTGACGCACTATTTTATCAAGTCCGACAAAGGCCCCACCACAGATAAACAAAATATTTGTTGTATTGATTTTATATGTGTCTTGGTTTGGATGTTTACGGCCACCATTGGGGGGAACAGAAGATTCGGTACCTTCGATAATTTTTAATAAGGCTTGCTGTACACCTTCCCCCGAAACATCACGCGTAATAGAAGTATTTTCACTTTTACGAGCAATTTTATCTATTTCATCAATAAAGATAATACCGTGTTCGGCTTTTTTAATATTGCCATCAGCGTTTTGGATAAGTTTGAGAAGGATATTTTCAACATCATCACCAACATAACCTGCTTCAGTAACAGTAGTTGCATCAGCAATGGCAAATGGAACTTTTAATTTTTCCGCTAATGTTTTTGCTAAAAGCGTTTTTCCAGAACCAGTCGGGCCGAGTAAGAGGACATTTGACTTTTCAAGTTGTACTACTTCCTTGTCATCTGAGTGAGAGGTGGACGCAATTCGTTTATAGTGGTTATAAACGGCAACCGAAAGTACTTTTTTTGCATAATCCTGACCAATAACATATTCATCAAGATATTCCTTCAATTCTTTCGGCGTAGGCAAGTCTTTCAAATAAAAAGAACTGGGCTTTTCGCCATGTTTTTTTTCAATGTAGTGACCACATAGAGAAACACAATGCTCGCAAATACAAACCCCATCTGGACCAGGAACAACAACGGTTTCACTGGATTCAGGGCGACCGCAAAATGTGCAAACTCGTTGGTAAGCATTTGAAAATCTAGCCATTATTTCTCCTTACTAAAACACTGTCTACAATGCCGTATGCGACAGCTTCTTGTGCCGATAAAAAATAATCACGCTCAAGGTCAACACTTACCTGTTTTTCAGTTTTTCCTGTGTTTTGTGCAAAATACTGGATAAGAAGTTTTTTCAAGCGTATTATTTCTTGAGCGTGAATACGGATATCAGATGCTTGCCCTTGAACGCCTCCCCAGGGCTGATGAATAAGCACCCGAGATGAAGGTAATGCAAACCGCTTCCCCTTAGTCCCGGCCGAAAGAAGAATCGCTGCCATACTTGCGGCTTGTCCTAAACAAATTGTTTGAACATCGGGACGAATGTGCTGCATGGTATCGTAAATAGCAAGTCCTGCTGTAACTGAACCACCTGGTGAATTTATATAAATACTAATGTCTTTATCTGGGTTTTGAGATTCCAAAAATAATAACTGCGCAACCACAAGATCACACATTACATCAGAAATCTCACCATCAATAAAAACAATACGGTCTTTCAAAAGTCGTGAAAAAATATCATAACTTCTTTCACCATTACCCGTTTGCTCAACGACATAAGGAACTAGTGTATTCATACGCTCGTTCATTGCTTAATGCTCCTTATGCTTAAAAAAATCAGAAGCAGAAATTGTATCACCTTGCTCCATTTTACAATTTGCAAGTACAATATCAAATAATTTGCGCTCTTTGATAATATCGGTAAGATATGTTTTATACATATCAGTTGCATATCGCTCTTTTACATCTTCCAGTTTCATATTAGAGGTTTCAGCAATATGCTTGTATTCAAGTTCATAATCTTCATCGCTCGCTACAATTTCAGGGTGCAAGTCCATAAGGGTTTCAATCACGACACGCTTTTTGAGCTCTTTTTCGGCTTCTGGTTTTGAATTATCAAAAAAGGTGTTTTTAGATAAGCCCGAATCTTCACGGTTCATAATGGAATCAAGTTTTTCAACTGAAACTCCCATTTGACGCGCAATATTTTTCCAGCGCAACTGTAAGTCAGCCTGTACCATTGACTGAGGAAGTAAAAAGTCATTTTCAGTAACAACATTCGTTAAAAAAGCATCGACCTTTAATTCTCGTATGCGTTCTTCAATCGCTGTAGAAATTCGCTTTGTAATATCAGCCTTTAAGTCATCAAGCGTCTTGTACTTTTCACTCACATCTTGTGCAAGTTCATCATCTATGTTAGGTAACTCTCTAAATTTCAGGGCGGTAAGCGTTACTTTAATGCACTTTGTCGTACCTGCAAGGGAAGTGTCTTGAAAATCTTCAGGGTATGTTTTAGAAATAATCTTTTCCTCACCTTTTTTCATACCTATCAACTCATTATCTATCTTATAGATATTGAGCTCAGAGCCTATTTCAAAAGTAAAATCTTGGCGTTCGGTGCCAGAAATAACATTTTTGTTTTCGTCAAGTTCACAGTAGGTAATAGTAACAGTATCACCCGATACAGCGGTTTCACCATCTTTGCGGTCACGCACAAAAGAATTGTTATACTGAATTTGCTTTAATTCTTCTTCAAGTAGCGCGCTTTCATCGGTAATCTTAGGAACCTTGATGGAAAAACCGTCGATTTTTTGTAAATTTACTTTTGGAAATACATCATATTTTACAGAAAAAGTAAAATCACATTCAGGATCAAGATTTATTTCGCCAATCAATTCAGGCTGGTCATAGCCAAGAGGCTTAATACTCTTATCCGCAGTTTCAAAAATTTCTGTTAAAGCTTTTTCAATAATATCCGAACCAACTTCAAGTCTTAAACCTTTTCCATATCGTTGCTCCAAAATTGAAACAGGAACTTTACCCTTACGAAAACCTGCAATTTGTACTGTTTTTGCATAGTTATCAATAACGCTTGTATACATTTCTTTTACATCGCTTTTTGCGACAGTAACATCAAGTTGTATGTTAGAACAATCTAATTCTTTAACTGACTTTTTGATTTCCATAAAATCCTCTCTTACCTGAATAAAAAAAAAGCGATTCGGACTTACGGGTTTGCCGAATCGCAAAAAGCGGGAAACGGGGATTGAACCCGCGACATCCACCTTGGCAAGGTGGCGCTCTACCACTGAGCTATTCCCGCTAATAAAAAATGCCCACGCAGGAGCAATGCGAGAGAAGGGACTTGAACCCTTACGCCGAGGCACTAGATCCTAAGTCTAGCGTGTCTGCCAATTCCACCACTCTCGCAAAAAACTAAAGCAGCGGAACACAAAAAGTAATATGATTATACAAAATTTTTTGTCTTTTGTCAAGGGCTTTTTTAAAAAACATGAGATGAAAAATAGTTTTTCCCATATTTTATTTTAAAAAAACTGAAACTCCTTGTATATGGGCAGGATATACCTCTGTGTATAGTATTTTTCCTTGATAAAATCCTACCCTTACAATCTCTGTATCAGTTGCACCGGGTAAATTTTGCATTCCGTTAAACAAAAAATTCCCTAATGAATATACTATGAGGCTATTATGATACATTTCGCTTGCTTGCACTACATGTGGATGACTTCCAAAAACAATGTCAGCACCGTAGTCGCAAAAAGCGCGATATAATGCTCGCTGCTCTGCAGAAGGTTGTGTGACATACTCATATCCACCATGTACACAAACTATTACAATGCTCTCTTTTGATTTTTCGCTTTTGATAAGTTCAAAAATGCTTTCATCCGCCCACAAAATACCTGCCCTCGTTTCTGTAGCAGTGGCCATTGTTTTTCCATCAAAACCACTACGCTCTGTAGGAAAGGCCCCACATGAAATAATAGCGTATGTGTTACCTCGTATAGTGGTACGATAAAACTGTATTGCTTCTTCTTTTGAAAAACCTGCTCCGGAAGTTTGTATATTATATTCTTTAAACGCTTCAAGGGTATCCTTAAAGCCTTGTTCGCCGTAGTCATAACAATGATTATTTGCAAGACTCAAATAGGTAAAACCCGCTTTTTGTAAAAAGGGCAAAACTTCCTTTTTAAATTTAAATCGGTATGTTTTTTCGATTGGTGTGCTAGATTCTGTAACTGCTCCTTCCAAATTTCCTAATGTTATATCATTATTTTGTAAAATGGGGAGGGTATCATTAAATATATATTCAAGCCCATTACTATCGTTAATAAGAATCTCCTGTATGCCGCGTGCTACCATAAGGTCACCAACACAAGCAACAAAGGTAGTTTTTTCTTCTGGAGTTTCAACAAATACTTTTTTGCAAAATGAGTGAATGTGTTCAAAAAACGAATCATTGTAAATAGTGCAGATTGCACGCGTTTGAGTTTTTAATGGGTATTGCTCTTCACCTACATAGGTCCCATCAATCGCTAAAGCTATATGATTTTTTGGCACATCTTCAACGGTAGATACGCTTATCGTTTTTTGCCCACCACTTTTATTAAGAGTAGGATATGCTTCATCCGTTTCTGAACTTACAACAAATGAATTAACATCAATAACAAAACTTAGTTGAGTATGGGTTGGCGACTGCCCTGTGCGTGGGGATAATGCAAACTCAGTGTTGAGCCGTATAAAAGCAATAACTTCGCTCTTTCTGATACTATAGTCTCTGTGCGTTGATGTTCCAAGGAGAGCAGAAAGAGGCTTAACAGTAAAGGAAAGATTTTTAGGCACAGTTATTTTTTCAAAAAGTGCATCTTCAATTACAAGAACTTTTTGAGTTGGCAAAACATGAGGAAGCGAAAACATAAGAACAAAAAAGCACAAGAAGATAAAAAGTTTCGTATATAGTTTTTCTTGCATATAAAATCCAAATACTATGGTGATTGAGCTTTAAAATATTCAATTACTTATCGCCAGTGTGCAATGTCAATAAAAAGTACAAGAAAATGTAAAAAAGCCTAGTCCACATTCATGACTACAAACCGATAGCGCCCTGTTTGTTCATCACGAATCCACTTTATGTCTTGCACGATAACTTCGCCCGGTCGAGTTAATTCTAAGTCAACAGTACGACCAGCACCGACAAGCTCAATCTTTAATGCATTGCCGTTAGACGCCCAGATACGAAATCCATTCTCAGCCTTTATCGAAAGAGTTGCATTCCGCTGGTAGTAATTTTCTCGTCGCTCATAACTTGCCGCTCGAATATCAATTTCATACCGAAAAAAACAATAGTTCCTAAATGTGATATTCATAGTAATCGGATAAGCAGAGGCACCTTCAAATAATGTTGTATATTGTTGAGAACTAGTAGTACTGCCATCTATAGAAATATCGCTCTGATTGGAAATTTTTGAACCTGTAGAAATATGCAAAAGAGCACCCTTGCTCGGATCCTTGTCTATGTCGGCGAGCATAATTTCAATATCGGTAATAGTATCATCATTTACATCTAAGCGCAAACTATCGGCCAATTTTACAACTTGGGTACCGAGTCGTTCAGTTTCTAATGCAAGTTCATTTTCCAATTTTGCTACCTTAAAGGTGTAAGGTGTTCCATCAACAGTAAAAGAAAAAGTATCATGTACAAATAATCGATATTGGCTATAGCTATCGGTTATTTCGTAGTTTTTTGGAACATTTTCAGTTATAATAGTTGTATGAGAAACAGTTTCAGTATCCGTATTTGTTGCAGTATTTCGATTTGAGATAAAGGTATTCCATAAGAAAATAGCCAAAAAACTCACAAGCCCCAATAATACGAGCACACCCACAGCAATAAGTATAGGACCTTTTTTTATAGGCTTTTTTACAAACATTGCTTCCTGTGGCAACTCTGATTCCTGTAAACGAGTTTGCTTATACAATTTTACAATGTATTCAGCATCCAAGCCTAAGTAAATAGCATAGTTTCGTAAAAAGCCAAGTACATAGGTTTCGGCAGGAAAATCAGCATAATTATCAGATTCTAAACCCTCAAGAAAAAGCTTAGAAATATTTGTATCGCGAACAACCTGCTCTAAATCAAGCCCCTTTGATTTTCTCGCTTCAATCAAAATACTACTTATTTCTTGCATTCTATAACCACCGTATTATTCCATATACAAAAAGTTATTTATAACTTCGCCTGCTGGGGGTGTATATACAAAAGCTGTATCTGCGATGCCACCATTTATAGTATAATTAGTAAAATCAAAGGTGATTTTATTACCAGAAACAGGCCATGCTTCAACACGCCTAATAAGTTTTGTATCAGGGGATACTAATAAGCGAATTCGTCTAAAAGTTTCATTGGCATTGCGCCTATTTAAACTCAAGGCTATCACCATTTCAGAAGAACCATCTTCCAACGGAATAGGTTCAGGACCTGATTCATAGGCAATAGTGTATGAGCGTTGCATTAACAAAAGTCCTTGTGCGGAAGCGATGTTATTTGAAGAAAGCCCTCCCCCATCAACTGTTTGTACGAGAGTAGTGCGATTAGATGGCAAATAAACCATAAGTTCACTACCGGTAAAAACAATCGTTTGTTCTGCAGGAACCGAAAAATCCATTCTTAAAAGTTCAGGAGCCTTAAAACGCACAGTTCCAACTGAAGTAGAATTACCTTGTATAATCTTAATTGAAGCAGTGTAATCCGTAATTTTGGCATACTGTTCCGACATACTGCTAAAAAAAACAGAAGCAGTCGTAATCTGTTGCGCATAAAGCGAAACACTCACAAAGAAAGCAAGTATCAAAAAGATTTTTTTCATTGCCGAGTATTATACTAAATTTGCGAAGTTTAGTCAACTAAGGATTAGGGAAATCAAATTTTTGCAGAGATTGTGTTTCCACTACTAAGGGAAAGGGACACCCTTTTGTTCGAAGCAAATGCACTTTGAAAAAACATCCTTGTTTTTTCAAAGTGGCCGAGAATTAAAAATTGAGAAAATTATATTTTTAATTCTCGCGCTTACGCACCGTCTACTTCCGTGTAGACGGTTTTGTTTTTTCTACCTTTCCCTTAGAATCCCTTACCTTCCTAAAACGCGGCACTACGGCAAGTTGGCATTTAGGACTTAAGCCTACTTGATCCCTAAAGAACCCGCCTGAAAGTAATAAGTTTCCAGTTATGTTCTATGTAATTTAAGC
>JAFTEH010000126.1 GCA_017453745.1 Spirochaetaceae bacterium | reverse complement strand
GTCCAACACAAGATAATAGTCCAACACAAGATAATAGTCCAACACAAGATAATAGTAGTGTTTTGCTAAAATGTGTAAGACTGTTATTGAGTGAAATTCATTTTATAGTGAGGTGTTCTTATGAACCTTAAAATTGGTGGGAATAAGGTTAATCCTTTTTCAGTTGGAAATCCTGTAGCGGATTTGGGCGATGCTATTGTTGGTACTTATGGACCTGGTGGATCAGGACAATCAGCAGGCGAGATAAGTGTTGATGACGGTGGTAGCACAGGTGGAAGTGGCGGTCATGTACATGGTGGCGGCGGTCGTAGTATTGACAATGGTTGTGGTTGTGGTGGATGCTGTGACGATAGTGGGAATAGCTCTGGCTTTTGGAGCGCCCTAGGCGAGTTACTGGGAGGATTTGCTAAAGGATATTTTGGTCAATAGCATCTCTCTTGTAGTTCTGATTTGCTATTTTGGAGAATCAGAACTGCTTTTTAATTTTAACTAGCAGTGAATAGCACATTTATTTTGGTTATTCATTGCTCGTTTTTAGGATTTACGAAGTTTATGAAAGAAAGTATTCGGAAAGTATTTTACGATTTTTTTTGGCTGTTGCCATTTCCAATTTATCAACTTTTGTTAATTGTATGTAAGCACTTTGGTATAAAACTTTCTGAAGACGAAATGCTAATCTTAATTTCTATCATAGGAAGTATTTTAGTTTTTATAAGATGTAAAGCGACTCCCGCTACAGTTTTATTTCCTAAGGACGCACATATTAAATGGTCATTATTATTACTACTTACTTTTGCAATTATACTGATAGTTATTTTACCTAAGTTGCTTTCAATCAAAACTTCATATATTGTTGGAATATTAAATTCATTTAAGAATAATGGATTTGAACTATACTCAAATATCTTTGCTAATAAACCGTCTATGACTTTTATTATACGCACTGTGATTGCGGCTCCTTTTTTGGAAGAACTTTTATTGCGATATGTTTGTTATACTTCTATGAAAGCGCGATATGAATCTGTTGTCATAGCTATGATTATTTCTTCTTGTTTGTTTGGTGCACTACACCTTTTTACTCCCGGCTATGATACAGGTGAGATAGTCGTATTGTCTTTCCTCGGGCTTTTTTGTGCCTATGCTTTTGAAGTAACTGGTAGTATTTTATCCAGTATTATTCTACATGCATTTCATAACGCCCTTGTTGTCTTTCTTGACTCTTTGCTATTTGCGTACAGCGTTTCTTTTGCACTTGTACTTGCTCTTGTTAGTTTACTTATTTTACTAATTGCTCTCGTTGTTTTTGTTGTACGAAAAATACTTGCAAGAAAGATAAAATATGCAGAAGCAGGTGAAGTAATTGACGCACCGTTTATACCGCAAGTTGCTACTACAGTTGACGAAGTACTCCCAGAAAGATGTAGTTCACGGCAGGCTGATGATATAGTTGATGGAACGCCCAATCCGCCACAGGTAAAAAGTGAACTTGACACACAAAAGTAAATGAGATTTATCCACTTGCTATTTTAAGTAAAAAAAGATATACTTTGATACATAGAAAATATTTTTTGCATAAGTCGTCTATGAAAACTAAGAAGAAAACTAAGAACAATCTTTTTCGCTGGGCTTATTCGTATTTGCGTCCGTTTTTCCCAGTGCTATTTCTTTTGTGTATTTTTGCTTTAGTAGTAAACTATGTGTCAACTTTTGAGCCAATGTTTACGGGGCGGATTATTGATAGCCTTACGGTTCAAGATCGTGATGGTTTTTTCTTTTATCTTAAAATTATTATTATTTTTCAAGTCGCTAGTTTAGGGTTTTCACTTTTAAACTCGCTCTTTAATTTTTTGCTCCACAGACGAATGACTATGTACACGGAGGGTAAGTTATACATTAGCCTACTCCATACGCAAGAGCAGAGCACAACCGAGCAGGACTCTGGTAAGATTCTAAACCTTTTTTTGTCTGACCTTGCAACAATGACAGGGATTTTTACTTCGCAAATTCCTTCTATTATAATAGCATGTGTGATGATGGGGGTGTTAGGTTTTAGGCTTTTTAGAATTGATGCTTTTTTATTTGTACTTACTTTGGTGGTTTCAGTGGTGCCGGTGTTGCTTGCAAAGTATTTTGGTAAACGCCAAGCAGCAATCACAAAGGAGCAACGACAAAAGCAAGATGCCTACACTTCGTATATTGTTGAAAGTTTAACAGGTCTTAGTACAATTCAGCAATATAAGGGGCAACCTTTTTTTATTAAAAAGTTTAAGCACTTACTTAAAGATATTTTTATTCATGTAAAGCGTTCTACTATTGTAGGAATGCAATCATTTTCTGCAAATTTTTTAAGTGGCTTTAGTATTAACATTGCTCTTTTTGCAATAGTAGGCTTGACAGTGCTTGCTGGTAAAAACACCGTTGGTACAATTACGGCTGCCTTACTGTATTCACAAAAATTTAGGGCGCTTGTTTCATCGTGTGCTGAAACATATAAGGGTATTTTGATTTCGCTTGTTTCGGTTGAGCGAGTAAAAACCTTGTTTGACAAACATAATAATACTACGAAAAAGTTTTTAGTAAAAGAAAGTAGTGCTAAAAAAGAAATAAAAATCGAAAACCTAAACTATAGGTATGATGAAAACAAAACTGTTTTGCAAAACTTTAATGCTCGCTTTCTCTTTCCAGGTTTGTATCTTGTAAAAGGTGCAAATGGCACTGGTAAAACGACGCTATTGAAAATCCTTGCAAATCTTGTCAAGTTAGATAATGAATATTCAAGTGGGAAAGTTGAGTTTGTCAATATTGACGAAAAAATCGGCTATGTCGGGCAGGACTCATATATTTTTAGTGGGAGTATTTTAGAAAATATATGTTTTAATAATCGCTGCGATGAAAAAGCTTTAAAAGAAATTTTACAAAGCACGATGCTACAAGAAACTATTGACGAGTTGCCAAATGGTATAAACACAGTCTTAGGAAAAAATGCACACACACTTTCACAAGGTCAGAGTAAGCGGCTTATTTTGTCAAGGTGTCTTTATCATGATGCAAAGGTTCTGTTACTTGACGAACCTGAAACCGCCCTTGATGTAAAAACGCTTTCTGCTGTTGAGGAGCTACTTTTGCAGTTAAAGCGAGAAAGGCTCGTTATAGTGGTAACCCATCGTAATAGTTTTGACAAAATCGCTGATAGCATAGTTGAGATTGAGGGATAGAAAAACATGAGCGATAAACAAAAAAAGATAACTGCTACCGCTATTGTGGCTATTGTTTTAACGGTACTTCTTATTGTTCCGGTTTTAATGGGTTTCGTGGGATTTTTGTTTATGGGCGAAGTAGTCTTTGCCTTTTTAGTACCAGTGGTTGCTATTTTGCTTATTTGGGCTGGGTCCGCTATCGTGTATGCAATTACTAACCGTCCAGTGCAAAAACGCATTTTTTTAATACCGCTCTTTTTTACTATACTGTTTAGTGGGTATGTTTTGACTTCACTTTACTATAAGTATAGTTATTTGCCATCGATTCGTGTAAGCCAAAAAGAACTTTCATCGTATTATTATAAGCCATTTACCGATTCGCCTTATCTTGCACGACTTGATGAAAAAGCGAGTTTACAGTTTACGCTTGACGAAGAACTTCCGCGACTTGACGGAGCAACGGCACTGTTTCCTGTGTATTGCTCTTTTGTGGAAGCAACTTATCATAAGCAAGCCGACATCAAAAGTTTAGTTCAATTTAGCAGAACGACAAAAGCTTATGAAAACTTAATAAAAGGTGAAACAGATATTATCTTTGTTGCTGGTCCGTCTAAAGAGCAAATGACAATGGCTAAAGAAGCAGGAGTGGAGTTTCAGATGTACCCAATCGGCTATGAAGCCTTTGTGTTTATTGTCAATAGCAAAAATCCCGTTTCAAATATCAGTATACAGCAAATCCGCGATATTTATTCAGGTAAGATTACTCGTTGGAGCGAACTTGGTGGAAACAACGCAAAGATTAGACCTTTTCAGCGTGACAAAAATTCTGGTAGTCAAACTGCCTTTGAAAAGATTTTTGGAAAGGAAAATGAAATGTTAGCCCCTGAAATGCGTCAAGTTGCAAGTGGTATGGGTGGGCTTGTTGATGCTGTTGCCGACTATGAAAACCACAGTAATGCAATCGGGTATTCGTTTCGCTATTATATAGAAACAATGGAAAATAATCCTGGCATTAAAATTTTGAGCTTAAGTGGTATCGCTCCAACAAAAGAAACTATCCGCAATAAAACATACCCGATATGCGATTCGTTTTACGCTATTACTGTAAAGAGCCGTGAAACTGAAAATGTAAAACGCTTTATCGAGTGGATGCAAGGCTCGCAAGCACAAGCCCTGATAGAAAAGGTAGGCTATGTCGGACTTTGACAGAGTGTACGGAAGACGACATTAGCTATGACTGCCCACTGGTGTAGTACAACCAGTTGTTAGGATGCCCGCACTGTGCGTTTGGTTTAAGAGTACTAGTCTAAAAATCAAAAATATAGTATATTACTGCTATGATTGCCCTTGCAGAAACACTTGAAAAAGAGCGAATATCTCATGCTGTAGAAACCTCCGTGAATCATAAGGAATCTTTCGGGCAATATTTCACTCCTTACACAATAGCAAAGTTTATGGCATCATTATTTCCTGTAACAGACCAAAAAATCAAACTTCTTGACCCAGGAGCAGGAATAGGAACACTTTCGTGTTCCTTTATGGAAAGAATATTAAAAGAAAAATGGAACACTCCAGAAATTCATATTTCAGCCTACGATATTGATAAAGATGTATATAATATTTTAAGTAAAAATATAGCCTTGTCAAGTTCGGCGTTTAAAAAATCAGATTATAAAATAATTTCCGAAGATTTTTTAGAAAAAACTTCTTTTGAATACACTTGGAAAATTAATGAAACCTACACTCATGTAATAATGAATCCGCCGTATAAAAAGATTCTAACAAATTCAAAAGAGAGGCAGTCCGTGCGTGCTTTCGGATTGGAAACTGTAAATCTGTATTCGGCATTTATGGGGGCTGCGATTTCTCTTACCGAGGATAATGGATATATAGTTGCAATTGTACCAAGAAGTTTTTGTAACGGTGTTTATTATAAGCCGTTCAGAGAATTTATCTTAAAAAATTGTGCAATTAAATACATACACCTTTTTGAATCTCGTAATAAAGCCTTTAAGGATGAATCAGTTTTACAGGAGAATATCATAATTATGCTTCAAAAGAACACTGAACAGAAGAATGTAAAAATCTCATATTGCAATGATGATTCTTTTGTTGGGCTTTCTGAGTTTGATGTTTCTTTCAATCAAATTCTTCATGAAAATGATAGCGAAAAATATTTCAATATTCCTACAAAACAGCAGATTGGAAATGAAAATTTGACACGCTACTCAAATTTAAAAGATTTGGGAATAAAAGTTTCAACAGGTCCAATTGTTGATTTCAGAATGAAAACTCTTTTACTCAAAGATTTTTCAGAAAAATCTGTACCGCTAATCTATTCAGTTCATTTGAAAAATCATCGGCTTTCGTGGCCGCAGGAATCAAAAAAGCCAAACGCAATTTTAGAATCTGACGATGTTAATAAGCAGCTTTTTCCCAAAGGTTTTTATGTTCTTGTAAAGCGTTTTTCTACAAAAGAGGAAGCAAAAAGAGTTGTAGCTTCCATTATAAGGCCCGATGATTTCATAAAAAAAAACATTGCTTTTGAAAATCATCTGAATGTTTTTCATATCAACAAAACTTCTCTTTCTGAAAATATTGCCTACGGTTTGGTTTGCTGGCTTAATTCGACATATATTGATGAAAAATTCCGACTTTTTAGCGGACATACACAGGTCAATGCAACAGATTTGCGAAATCTTCCTTATCCGAATATCGCTGATTTGAAAAAAATAGGTGAAAAATTGAGAGCAGAAAAAGAGTGGAATCAAAATCTTTTTGATGAACTGTCAAAGGTTGTAACAAAATGAAAATTGATGAAAAGATAAAACAGAAACTTGAAGAAGCTATCGATATCCTCAAAAAATTTGGAATGCCATCAGCTCAGCAAAATGAAAGAACGGCATATTGTCTCCTTTCGCTTTTGAATGTTACACCAGAAAAAGAATGGAAAAATTCTGAAAACCCGCTTGTCGGAATAACACCGATGATGACTTTTGCAAAAGAATATTACAATAAAGAATATGCTCCAAATACACGAGAAATTTTCCGTAGATTCAGCACTCATCAGATGGTACAGGCTGGAATTGTACTTTACAATCCAGATAAACCGGATAGACCAGTAAACAGTCCGAATGTCGTTTATCAGATTTCACCAAAGGCTTTGGAAGTTATAAAAGCCTATAAAACAAATGCCTTTGAAGATTTGCTTACAGATTTTATAAAGAATCAGTCTACACTTTCAGCACAGTATGCACATGAGCGAGAAATGAATATGGTTTCTGTAAAAATCAAGGGAAACCACAGTGTTCAAATTTCACCTGGAAAGCACAGTGAATTGATTCGCGATATTATAGAGCAAATGGCTCCAAGATTTTTGCCGAACAGTACATTGGTTTATGTCGGTGATACTGGCGAAAAATGGGGCTATTACGACCAAGAACTTGCAGGAAATCTTTTGTTCAATGTTCAGCAACACGGAAAAATGCCTGATGTAATTCTTTATGTTGAGGATAAAAAATGGCTCGTTCTTGTAGAATCCGTAACATCACACGGCCCTGTTGATAGCAAAAGATATATTGAACTTGAGGAAGTTTTTTCTAATGTTGATGTGGATAAAGTATATATTTCAGCATTTCCTGATAAGAAAACTTTCACTCATTATGCTCAAGAAATTGCTTGTGAAACAGAAGCGTGGATTGCTGACAATCCTACTCATATGATTCATTTTAATGGGGATAAGTTTATTGGACCCCATAAGAAATAACACATAACAAGAGGTTCGTAGCTGACAGACTGTCGAGTCCGCTACGACATAACAAGTAGTTAGGATACACTCATTGATGTTTTAAAAAAATGAAAACTATGGAACTTAAATAGTTATAAAAATAGGAACAAACAGAGGACATTGATTTGGGATGAAATCAAAAGATAGCGGATGAATTAGAACATGATGTTTTTTGGTTTACTGAAAGTGGAAAATAGATATTTTCAATATGGTGATTGTTGTATCGAGATTTTTTGAAAAATAAAAATTAAAATATATCTATATAAAACACTTAGATTAGATTAGGTATGCACAAGAGAGAAAAATGAAGATTCATATTATTGGATGTCCAGGAAGCGGAAAGACATTTCTTGCAAAAAAACTTTCTAAAACTTTAGGCATTAGACATTACGATTTAGATGAACTACAATGGGATAATACATCAAGTTCTTACGGTGTAAAAAGAGAGCCTGTTGAGAGAGATAGGCTTTTAGCTGATGTGTTAAGGAATACGGATTGGATTATCGAGGGTGTTTATTATGCATGGTGTCAGCAATGTTTTGCTGATGCAGATATGATTTACCTTTTGAGTGTTCCAAGATATACATATAGGTATCGAATCATTTTGAGGTTTGTCCGTCGTAAACTGGGTTTGGAAAAAGGTAAAAAAGAAACATTAAAATCGTTATCTCAACTTTTGAAGTGGGCAGATAAATATCAACAAGTGAATATGGTTGAGATAAGAAAATTGCTGGCACCTTATTCGGACAAGGTGATAGGGTAATACAACTTTAATTTTGCGATGGAGAAAAAGCGTTTATTTTTTTATGATGGCTTCCATATTATGCTCTTGACAGTAATGATATTTTTATGAAATTAAGAAAAATAATTAGTTTGTCATGTATTGAATTTCACTGACAAATAATATATACTAGTAAGTAATAAAACAGTACTGTAAAATGATAGGTGAAGAAAAAATACAAGAGCAACTAAAATATGAGTAGACCTATAACAACTTTATTTATGTTAATGTCAGTTGACGGAAAGATAAGCACTGGGTCAAGCGACAATATGGATGTTGATAAAGATTTTCCAAACATACATGGTGTAAAAGAAGGCTTACACCAATATTACGAAATTGAGCAAACGACTGATTTGTGGTCGCTTAATACAGGAAGAGTTCAAGCTAAACTTGGTGTTAATCATAAAGAGTTACCAAGTAAAACGCGTGTGTCTTTTGTCATTATTGATAATACCCATTTGAATAAAAAAGGTATCGAGTATTTTTGTGCACTATCAAAGAGTTTTGTCTTGATTACTACAAATAAATCTCATCCAGCTTTTTCTGTGAACAGTGATACTTTACATATAATGTACCAAGAACAACTATCATTAAAGGATGCTCTCAAAGAACTCAAAGAGAAGTACGGATGTGATGCATTGACAATCCAATCAGGTGGAACAATGAATAGCCTTTTCTTAAGAGATAAACTAATCGATTACATTGATATTGTAGTCGCACCAGTATTAATAGGAGGTAAGGATACCGCAACTGTAATCGATGGTGAATCTATTACATCGAATGACGGATTGTCCAAACTTGGAGTGCTAGAATTAATCAAGTGCGAAAAACTTGACAACTCGTATATTAGATTAAAATACAAGGTAATAAATAACTTAAGTGAAAAGTAATCTTAAGTAGGATTGTCATGCAAATGATATTGATTATGGGCACCGTTACTTTCTTGGTAGCTTAACACATAGGCGATAAAACTTTCTAAACCCTGAAATCTCGTGTCCTTGCACAAGTTCTAAAATAGGTTTTCTTGATTCAAAGGTTTCGTTTTCAATGCTAGTTGATTCCAACTCTGGATAAATAATAACGCAAGGAACGATTGTTTCTTCGTCGCATAATCCTAATTTTTTCAAAATCTTTTCATCGCGAGCATAACCTGATAATTGTCTTATGTCATTAAGTAGATCATTAGAAGATTGTTTTTTATAGTTTTTATACTTTGTATCCATTATCAGTTGTTCATCTATTTTAATAAAATCTACAACAGAATTACATTCACCTTTAACTTGAAATCTCACAGTATCACCGTAAGCAGCATGTAATTTACTATACACATAAACTTCATACAAACGCGACATGTCAATCCAAAAAGGTGGAACAGATTTTAAGTCAGATTTCGATTTTGTCATTGAGTAATCAAATCGTTGTAAAATCATTTTGGCAAGACGGATTGCTTCACCATACTCTTTGAAAAGTTTGTTGTTTTTAATGGCTTTGACTTCATATACCTCGATTTCGTCGGAAACTTGTGAAAAACTTAGTGATGCGTGATTTATTTGTGAGATGATTTTCATTAGTGATGCGTGATGATCTGAAGCCGTGAGCTGCTGTAGGTATTTTGTGGAAAAAAGCAAAGCACGTTTTAACAATCTGTTTTCAGGTGTGTCTACAGTATGCTCTTGAAATCGACAAAAAACTCTGTCAAGTCTTTGGGTGAAAATATTTTTTTGAAGATTTTTTTGCATCATAATTCTACCACGCACTTTTGATTTTAAGTTTTCTTCTCGGATTACATAATCTTTTTTTAGTCCACGCGATAAAACTTTTTTCAAGCACCAAAGATAATGAACAATAAGCAAAGGCGTAAGTTGCTCGTTCAATGATTCCGTTTGTATCTGTGCTTTATCAAAATCGATATCATAAAAGCTTGAAAAATATTCTGATGACGGAGCGAACTTCAATGCAGCTAAAAACATAGCGATAAAATCGGTTTCTTGTGATTCGTCATAACCAATTTGCTTAGGTGTAACTACCAGTGCTCGATTATCTGTAAGCCATGTTGCACCAATGTAATAACTCGTCCAGTCCGATGAAAGCCCAAGATACTTCGGAGGATTATCTTTTTGTGGTTCAAATGAAATATTGATTGCGGCAAAGTCTTCTTGGTCTTCAAGTGTAATTGGTTGCTGTTCTGCATATTTAAAAACTTTGAAGCCGTGAGTACTTTCTGTTGTTTCGTTAGAATTAACGCTAGGCATTATCAATTCCATTTACTCAATTCTTCTTTGAGTTCTTTTTCACTCACAGAAATGATACCATCTTTAGCATACTCACGAATAAGTGGCTTAATTTCGTATTCAAGTTTCAGAGATAATTCTGTATTATCTTTTGCCATAAAATAACTGTGCCCTACCATAAGGTCATCAATTTCCATGTCTACTTTCTTTTCATTGAGGAAGTTATAAACTTTAACAAAGAGATCGTTTGCTCTCTTCTTTAGTTCATCGTTTTTTTCTTTATAATGCGAGTTTAATTCTTCACAGCCAGTTATGTTTTCTTTTTCATCTTTTTTAAGTGTTGATGAAATAGTCACAAATGCGAACCTTCGTCGTAGAGCATAGTCGAGTGTTCCAGTGCTGCGGTCAGTTGTGTTCATCGTGCCAATGATGTAAAGGTTCGATGGAACCGAAAAGGGCTCTTTGGAATAGGGCAGTGTTACTGTGATGAGGTGTTGATTATCATTTTTACCATCGCTAACCAATTCTCGCTTATCTGCTTCAAGTAAGGTAATTAACTCACCAAAGATTTTTGACACATTGCCTCGGTTGATTTCATCGATGATAAGGACGTGTGGCTTGGGTTTATCGGTTGCGGCTTTTCTAGCCATCATTTTGAAAATGCCGTTTTCGATGT
>JAFTEH010000125.1 GCA_017453745.1 Spirochaetaceae bacterium | reverse complement strand
GACCTTGAAGGAATTATTCGTTCTGTGGACACTGCTATTAAGCGTATGAATCTCATCGATAAATATACTGTTTTATTTTTATCTCTTATTGATACAAAAAAGATGACTATAAAATATATTAACGCTTCTATAGAAAATCCTATGATACTAACTGAAAGTATCGATGGGTATAAGATAAAGAGTCTTGATTCTACCTGTGGGGTTGTTGGTATTATCGACCTTGATGATATTGGTGTTGTCGAAAAACCGCTATACCGAGGGGATGTTCTTTTTATGACTACTGATGGAATACCTGAAACGACCAATGCTGAAGGTATTGAACTAGGTGAAACAGAACAATATGCTGAATCGCTTAAAACATACGCAATGCGGAGTGCGGATTACATTGTAAATAGTATTTCTAAACTCGCATTGACCTATTCTGTTGGTAGTAAAATTAGAGACGATATCACTGTGGTTGCAGTAAAGATTAAGGGGTAAGTAATGGGCTTGATAGTTTTTGAAGGGTTCTTTGTTTTAATTTTTTTGAGCATATTTATATTTACAATGCTTCGTAAAGATAAGTATGGCATAATACTCAAATTTATTTCTGGGGCTCTCACTCTTACCGCATTGCTACTCATGGCTTTATACATTCTCTTGTATTTTGAGTTTCAGGGTTTTTATTCTGTTATCATAACCAAAATTATCATGGGTTTGCTTGGCTTTATTACTGTAACTATTTTTTACCTTTCTGCGAACAGCCCCTATTTTGATAATAAGGTATGGTCAATTATACTGACGGTTATTTTAGCGATTATAAATATTTTTGTCTCTGTATTTTTTATTCATGAAATTTCTTGGAACGACTTACAAGGGTTTTATGTCGTTTCCACACAAAATATTTTTGGTTTTCCAGAAATTTCTGGTCTTATTTTATTTGCTGGTGTAAATTACCTTATAGCTCCTATCTTATTTTGTATTGTGCTTTTTGTTAGGCTTCGACACATTCGCTCAAATATCTATAAACAACAACTTGCATTAGTGGCATTAAGCATACTTTTATTTGCTGCTATACAGTTACTATTAAGTTTTTTTTCCTATCAGTTATCGTGGCTCATTTCATTTTTACCAGTTGGCTATCTATTATTATTGATGTTGCTGTCGTATATTTTTTCACTCAATGTTGTTTTGGACAAAGACGAATTATTTCAAAATGTTTTCCGCTTGATTTTCTTTACATTTTTGTTTGCAATATTTGCAGGTTTGTTGACAGGACTTTTCCTTACATATATCCGAGATTTTAGTTTACAAGTTTTGGCTATTCTCGGGAGTATAACTGCTATTCTATTTTCCATGCAAACATCTGGTTTTGATGATATCTTTAGAAGTTCCTTTATGTATGATGTCGCACTAGAAAAAGATTTGAAAGCTTTAGATTTTGGGAAGGGGCGACTTGAAGTAATTCAGGATGTTGTTAATGCTTTAAAAAACAATGTTGGTTGTTCTACCGTTGATATTTTTGTTGCAGATGATAAGTTTAATTTTTCGATAGACTATTCGACTCAGGATAATGCTGGCTCATTTAACATTGACACTCCTGCTTTTCAATATATAATTGACAACAATATTCAGGTTCTCTTACATACTGAAGTTATTACTTCGTATGAATTTTTAGAGTACAAAGCCGATTTAAATGGTTTGTTTTGGAAAACTCATTCTGACATGATTTTATTTGTGCGTGATGGGCAACGATTGATTGGTGGCTTTGCTTTAGGACCACGACTAAAACGCTCCGAATATAACCAATATGATATTAGCGTTTTTGAAAAGTTTTATTCTTACTTTTTGCTTATTTCATACTATTTACGAAATATTGCAAAGCAAGATGTTATGATCACTATTGACCGCGAAATTGAAATGTCTGATCAGATAATTGGTGAAATTCGAGAATCAATTAATAAGGTTGATGACCCAGTTATTTCAATCGACTCAGTGGAATTTTCTGCTCACAAACTAGGTGGCGACTTTATTGACTTTATACAGTTAGCGGATAAAAAGTATTTTTTTCTTATTGGAGATGTTTCAGGTAAGGGCTTGAGCGCTAGTATGTCTATGGTTATTTTGAAAAACATTTTGCGTACCTATCTTGAAGCAAGTAAAGACTTTAAAGAGCTAGTAGTAAAGCTAAATGGTTTTATTAAGGATAATCTTCCGCGTGGAACCTTTTTTGCTGGTTTGTTTGGGATTCTTGACTTGCAAACACAAACAATTTACTATCTAAACTGTGGTATTCCGCTTATGTCCATGTATATTAAATCATATAATAATGCTATTGAAATACAAGGCGAGGGTAGGGTTTTAGGTTTTGTAAAAAATATTGCACCGTATTTAAAAATGCGAAAAATTACAATGCAACCTCATGATATTGTTGTGTTTACTACGGACGGTTTACTTGATTCTGAAAACTTACGAGGCGACCGTTTCGGTAAAGATCGTGTGGCAAGTATTGTCGTTCAAAATAATAGTTTAAATTCAAAACAGGTTGCAGATACGATTTTTACACGGGTTGAAGATTTTGTTTCTAAAGAATTACAGGATGATGTTACGGTATTAGTATTTAAGCATAATGGCTTTCCTGATGCAGCCACATAAGATATATCTATGAAGAGACTCTCTGAAAACTTTTTGCCAGCCCTGTCTGTTGACAGATAAGCGACAGGTAGATGGTTTTTAGAGAGACTTTGGAAATGCGATGTTTGGTGCCCTATAATTTCGGGGACCCAATACAAAGGATTATGGGGAAGTGCTCATTGGAAAGTATGTGGACATAATAAAAAAAATGGTAATTGCACCGACCCTAAAAGTTTGGACAAATGGGTGATCTTGCCTAGACATGCGAAATCACCAATGTTGTTTTATATGTAAGGGAACTGCAAAAAACGCGTCTGGATATTCTGACTGCCATCAGGTATGTCGTCATCCTATGTCGTTTTATGTAACTTTGAAAGATATTTAAAAATACTGAAGGAGTATTATATGGAAAACTTGGAAATAAAAGAAGAATTAAAAGACAACTGTGTTCTTCTTGTAATTGCTGGTAACTTAAATTCATATACCTACGGTGAATTTGAGAGTAAGATTTATGCGAGTATTAAAAAGGCTCATGTAGTGCTTGATTTATCGCAGGTTACAAATATGTCTTCTTCTGGACTCGGTGTTTTGATGTCTGCTCATGATGAAGGTGCTGATATAGGAAATCAGATTTTTATTTTGAATCCTTCAGAAATTGTGCGACTTGCCATTGACAGCACTGGATTTTCAGATATGTTCAAGGTGATACACTCGATCGATGAACTAAAAAAATAATCGTTTGGCTGATTAAGTATCTTATGGAAGAAGATAAACTTATCCTGAAACCTGAATTTAAAAACATCTACTTTGTTGAAAAACTTATCAATACATCAAGAAATATCCCTGACGATAAGCGTTCGGCTGTTTTGATTATTGCTACGGAAATGTTTGACAACATAGTAGATCATTCAATTGGGCCTGTCGATGCGTATGTGATTATTACTATTTCTCATTCGCAACGCACAAAGATGGTTTTTTCGTATGAAACGACAAACTTTCAGGATTTAATTGAAGGGGTGAGGCGGTCTCGTCCGCATTACGACCCAAAAGCCGGGCGCTATAGGGGTATGGGCTTACGCATGACACGATATTTGGCTTCGCATATCGTCTATCAGGAAAGTGAGCCCATGTCTTCAATTACTGTTTATCTATAAAAAAGGAGCGTATACCGTGCGAGCAACTTTGATATTTTTGTTTTTTTATTTTTTTCTTTTTTCTTGTATGCGACTGGAAGCGAATGAGAAAACTGTATCCACTAGTGATAGTACTATCGATACTGTAGAAAAGATTTCTGATAACAGTAATGGAAACATTGATATTGAGCGACTGCGGACTTCATTTTTGAGCCATTTTGCGACACGATTTCCTTCTCCCCTGTTAACACAGATTGGCAATAATTTTGAACTATTTTACGCTGAACTTTCTGCGCTCTTCAATGATGAAAAAACACAAGACCTTTTAAAGCTTGTTGACAAAACGCACTTTTTGTCTTCAACTTTTGAGCCAGATGATTTAGTACCTCTGTCCAATAATGAATACTATTCTGTTTCTCGAAATGACATGTTTTTGACAGCCGAAACAGAACTTGCTTTAAAAAAAATGGCTATTGCTAGCAAAGAAGACGGAGTGACTCTTGTAGTTAGTTCTGCGTACAGAACATATACATATCAAAAGGGCTTGTTTGAGCGGTATGCTGCCCAATATGGTGAAGCCGCTGCTTCTCGATTTTCTGCAAGAGCAGGTACGAGCCAACACCAACTTGGAACGGCGATTGACTTTGGGAGTATTACCGATGAGTTTGCTGAAACACGGGCTGGGAAATGGGTACTCCAACATGCACATCTGTATGGGTTTTCGCTTTCTTATCCTAAAGACTATGAGCACATTACTGGGTATATGTGGGAATGTTGGCATTATCGATATATTGGCGTGCATGCATGCGCAGTACAAAAAAACTGGTTTTTAGATATTCAACAATATTTGCTTGAAGCAATACACTTTTTTTTAACTGACCTCGAAAAACTCATCTGACAGTCCTGACTGCATTAGGCATGTCCTTGTCCTGTATCGTTTTAAAGCTTCCTATAATAAACCACCGCATTTTTGGATCGATGTAATGTGATTTAATGCGAGGGCTTGTTTTTTATGCTTTTTTGCATTATAATGTGCGTGGATTGTTCTGAACTGATAGGTTTATTCGGTAAGTTTACGGGTGACTGTTTGATGTATTAAAAAAAGTATGTGAAGTAATCTGTTTGCAAACTACACTGAGGATACCAGTTTATTACTAGTTACTGCATACATTTACGCTTGGGGGATTTTATGGCTGATGAAGTTGGACAGGTAAAAGGACTACGAGGTTTTAATCTTTCAAATTATAAGTCTTTAGAACCAGTAATTATAGCGGTTGGCGCTATTGTTATGGTATTTATGTTTATTTTACCGATACCGACACTTTTGCTTGACTTTTTTATGTCACTTAACCTCGTACTTACCATTATTATTTTATTTATTGTTATTTTTACTGCAAAACCTACTCAGTTTTCTATTTTTCCTTCACTTCTTTTAATAACGGCCGTTTATGGTTTAGCAATAAATGTATGCTCAACTCGCTTGATTTTAACTTTAGGTGTAGACTTTGATGGAGCAATGATAAATGCATTTAGCACTTTTGTCGTTGGTTCTAGTGGTAATGAAGGTTTAGTAACAGGATTTGTAATATTTATTATTATTTTGGCAGTACAAGTTTTTGTTATCACAAAGGGTGCTACTCGTATTTCTGAAGTAAAGGCACGATTTACGCTTGATGAGATTTCTGTAACAATAATGGGTATAGAAAATGAATATAGTTCAGGCGCTATTACATTAGAAGAAGCTCAAGAAAAAAAAAGACAGGTTCGACTGGCTGCTGACTTTTTTGGGAATATGGATGGTGCAAGCAAGTTTGTTTCTGGAAGTGTTAAAGTTAGCATTTTTATCGTTGTTATAAATATTCTAGCAGGCTTATTGATAGGTGTTATTTTTCGTAATGAATCTTTTAGTAATGCTCTTGCAACATACATCCGTTTTACTATTGGAGATGGTTTGCTTTCTCAAATACCAACTCTTTTGGTTTCTGTTTCTTCAGGTTTGATTGCTGCAAAGGTTGAAAGTGACTATAGTCTTGCAGAGGATTTAACAAAGCAATTTACAAACGATGCTTTAGTGTATGGTATTACAGCGGCAGTTCTTGTAATCATGGCTTTTTTACCAGGGTTCCCCACAATTCTTTTATTGCTCATGGGTGTCCTTCTGGGGCTTTTTGCTTGGTTTTTACAGCGAAAAAACACAAAAAAAACTACTATTGCGGCTTCTGCAGCACAACAGGGTAAAAGTGCTGGCGTAGAACAAAAGGGACAAAATGTTTCAAAAACCAGTCCCATTGTACCATTAGACCCATTATCTCTTGAAATAGGAATTGCGCTTATTCCCCTTGTCGACAAGGAAAAAGGAGCTGAACTTTTTGAGCGTATTACGCGTATTCGCCGTACAGCTGCTCTTGAACTGGGCTTAGTCGCCCCTGAAATGCGCATTGTAGATAATATGCTTATTGAGCCTGATGAATATTGCTTTAAAATACGCGGTGTTGAAGTCGCTCGTGGTAAGATACGGATGGAATCCTACCTCGCTATTAATTCAGGCGATATAAGTGAAGAAATACCAGGTGAGAGAACGCTTGAACCTACATTTGGACTACCTGCAATTTGGATTCCTGAATCGAGTAGGGCAAGAGCTGAAATGTTAGGCTACACAGTTGTTGACCCGCCTTCAATTATTGCGACTCATTTAACCGAAATTATTAAACGAAAAGCGGCTGATATTTTGGATAGACAGATGGTGCAAGATATTGTTGATGCGCTTCATGAAAAAAAGCCTGCTGTTGTTGATGATGTTATGAATGGTTCAAAGTTACGGCTCGGCTTAATTCAAAAAGTACTTCAAAGTCTTTTGAGCGAACAAGTATCTATTCGAGATATAGTTACTATTTTTGAAACCATTTCTGATTATATTACTGTTACTTCTGATATAACTGTTTTAACTTCAAAAGTGAGACAGGCGCTTGCTCCACAGATTTGTGCACAGTATGCAGATGCCCAAAAAACTATCCATGCCTTACTGTTAAGTGCCGACTTGACACAAAAGCTACTTGACAATAGGGTTGACACGATAAATGGGCCACTTGTTGGGTGGAATCAGGCAACACAGCGCCAATGGCTTAAAGAACTTGCTGATACATTTATCGGTATTCAAAAGCAAGGGTATCAACCGATTATTTTAACGACTGAAGAAGTACGCCCCTTAGTGAAAAGTGCTACTATTCGGGACTTTCCAAATCTTGTTGTATTGGCTGCTACAGAAATAACCAGTGATACTCAAGTTGAAGCGCTTGGGGAAATTACACTATAGTGCGATTCTAATTAGGCATTACGGGTGTGTTTCTAAAGGCTATGCAAAGCTAGCTATACATGCAACTTTGGTAGAATTGGTTGTCCTGTAATCCGTGCTGCTTCATTTTCTTTTAGTATTTCTTGGTATACTTCTTGCCGAAAAACTTTTAAGTTTTTCGGTGCCTCTATGCCAATCTTTACTTGGTCGCCCTTTACATCAATGATAGTTATTTCAATATTTTCGCCGATAATGATTTTTTGGTCTATTTTTCTGGAAAGTATAAGCATATTAATCCACCTTCCTATGTACATTCATTTCGGCAATAATATCATGTTTTGTTTTCCACTGTTCTCCTGCAACAACTACTTGCAAGCCTTTTTTATTTTGCTTGTTTATAACAAGGGGTCCCTGTAAGTTTGCGGTAATTGGGGAACCATCTTGCGGAATAGTTACTAAAGCAAAAACTAAAATATTTTCAGGGCTACTTGCTTCAATTTTGCTCAGTGTATTATCATCAATATCGAGTTCATAATCTGGACGGAATAAAAATGGATCAATAACAATGAATGCAAGTGTCTTATCCTCCATCGATTGCATCCAAAAAAAAGGTGGTTGCTCTGAATCTAAAAGAGCAAACTGAGTGAAGTTTTCAAATCCATAAAAGCCTTCAGGCATAGTTATTATCTGTGTATCTCTTATTTCGACAATGCCCATGGTTTTTGTTTCAATTTTCATAAAAAGAATTCCTTTTGTTTTATAGGTATGGCTCGGAAATGAACATGGTTTTATCCCAGTGGTGTTTTCCGAATATGCTAAACATCAACCCAGTAGGATTGTACTAGAATTTAGAAAAAATGCTAGTATATGTAATTAATTTTTTATATTAAGAGGTTTTCCACTTTGATAAATGCTTACTCCAACTAAGCAAAGCCGTTCTTGTTTTATTTCAATTTTGCCCAATACTTCAATAGGTTTTTCAGTATCAATGATTGACACAAAATTGCAAAATACAGGAACAATACCCTCTAGTTTTATCTTCGTATCATAACCGACTAATAAGTCAAAGGCAGTATTGTATAATCCTGCTGTTACATTCGTTGCCGTTCCACGCCATATAACATAGCAATCTAAATAGAGTTCAGGTTGTTTACTGACATCTGCATAACTAAAAATATCTTTTACGGTATCAAAACCTGGTTCTTCAAGATACTGCATAAGTAATCGTGCTTTTTGTTTAACCGCAACAGATGCGTTGGAGTACAGTATTCTGTTTATCTCGTACTGTGCTAGATTATCACGATAGGTTAAAAAAAGTCTTTGAGCATTTTCATATATCTTTATAACTTCATCATTAGTAAGAATAATTGAATAGGTTCCGTTTATATCAACGGCACCTCGTTTGTCAGTATTTGAAAGGTTTAATTCAGAAATATCGCGGCGTAATGGACCTGAAAATGTTCTCGTTTTGAGCATAAATGGGAGAATAAGCGTTACACTCACCAGTACAATTCCTGCTGCTAATAAAATACTCACTTTTTTTGCGCGTCGGTTTTCCCGTGTTGGATCCGGATACAGTTTTTTGATTTTTCCAGATTGTACATATTCTCCAATAAGTTCTGGACTATTATGCTTGCGAACAAATTCTAAGCCCTTTTTTGCAATTTTACAATCTGGGTTATGTGTTAGTGCTTGCATATAGTAGTCGATAGCTTTTCGTGTATCAGATTTTCGCAAAAAAATAGCAGCTTGAGCTACGAGAAGATTCGGATCAGTGAGTTTGATTTTCCGAGCAGCAGAAAAGTAGTCAAGTGCATTTGCAATTTCGCCAGTATATAAGTACGATAGGCCTAAATAAAGGTGAAAATCAAAAGATTCTTTATATTCAAGAACATAGGGCTGAAGCCCAGAAATAACTTCACTATACTTTTTTTTAGAAAAATCTTTTTTTGCCTGATCCAAAAGTGATAAAGCCATTTTTCCATTTTACTCTTATACTATTTTTTATTCAATAGGAAAGTAAAACTGAAAAACTGAAAAAGTTTTATGCTCGTATAAAAAAGTGCATGTCGAATGTCCTAATGTGTTTAAGAGAAGAACCGCCCTTCCCTTAAACACGGACTTAACCACTATTGAAGTTTTTTCATAGCTTCATCCACGGCATTCGTTAGTTCTAAAATGCGCTCATCAGAATAGTTTTCAGGATGTGCTTTTACCTCTTCAATTTGCTTAAGCAAATATAAAATGTCATCATAGTTTTTTCGGTCCTTATCAGAAAGCGTTTTTAAATGTTGTTCCATTGCTTCTTTTGGAACCGCACGATGTAGGTAATCATAGTATCCGATATAGGTTTTTACTGTATATACTTCATTTAAGTTTAGTCGTTTTGTTGGCCATACAAAAAGAACCGCTGAATCATTGTTATAATACTTTGTCGAAAACGAACGCCCTTCTTTTACGGTTGGGGTCCACCTCATTGTTTGGAGGTAGTCCCAGTTCGCAACAAAAATTTCGTTAGGGGCTATATCTGGTTCTTTATTTTTGTCTAAAAAAAACATACAACCTGCAATAGAGTTGGCGCTTGCAAGATATTCTGGTTTTAAATTTGCAACATCAATTCGTGTTTCCCCGAGTATTGCCATCGTATCGGTATATAGGGGTATTCGTTGTTTTTCTCCTAACTGAGTGTCAAAAAGGGCTTTTATACCAGCGTCAATAGAAGAGCCTGTCGTATTTTCAAAATTCGTTTCTATACAGAGAACAGGTAGGTTATCTTTCGGAGATGGCGGTAAAAAATAAAATGTTTGACTTACACTTAAAATACTATTCAAAGGATATACAACAGCAATTCTATTATTTTCATTTGTGACAGTCATAGACAACTTGCCAGATTTTCGTTTTACTGTGTATATTTTGTTATTTACTAAAATGCTATATTGATTTGTAGTTGCGAGTGCACGGTCATCATATAAAGGGATCCAGTTATCTCTACCGATTTCGGAAAGTCGGTATAAACAAAAGTTTCCCGATTGTTTGTAAAATACAAATTTTACATTACCTGAAACCAATTCTTCTGTTCCGACATCCTTTTTTCCAGCAGCAAAGGCTGAAAATAGAGAGAAAAAGAAAAGAGTAAAAAAACAAAATAATTTATAATTTTTCATAATCCAAACTCCTCAAATCTTAGTTTTCTGTCTCATTTAAAACTTCGTCATACATATCTTGGAGCATTTGAGCTTTTTTCAAAAGGAGCTCAAGGGCTTCTCTACGCTTTAATTCTTCGGCAGACGGCTCTTGTGCCGTGGTTTGCTGCTGTACTTGTACTTGTGGTTGTGGTTCAACAACCGAACTGGTAGGTGGAGTTGTTGGTTCATCATTTGTCGTATTAGTTGTCCCTGAAACGACTGGTTCTATAATTACAGGCGGTGTTATGATGCTCTCTGTAGGAGTAGTAACAGCAGGCTCACTCGGGGTCGTATAGGTAGCACTTGCAAAATTAGCAATCATTGTACTCAGTTCATCGTTTTTCATTTGTAATAGGGTAATCTTGTCATACAGTTCTGTCGTTTTTCGTCTTTCATCGATGAGTGCTCGTTCTAATTCAGCAATACGAGCCGTATCATTTTCATTTGACACTATCTTTGTTTGTACTATGTTTTGGGACTGTGTAACTTGTGCTTTTAGTTTTTCTAATTCTTGAGAAAGGCGAATGGTTTCATCATTACTCAGTTTTAATAGGCGTAATAATTCTTCTTGTGTAGACGCTCTATCAATAAGCGCCAACTTGTATTTTGCTGCTTCAACCTTTGCGGAATTTGGATAATCCAATACAACAACCGAAAACAAAGTACGCGCTTCGGCAAGCCTAGAGGTATTGTACAAGGATTCGCCAATCCAAAAATATGCGGAGGCAACGGAAGTATTATTAGGATATGTCTGTATAAAGTCATAAAGGGTACTAATACTCGCTTCATACTCGCCTGTACTACACTCAAGTCTCCCCTTTTGATACTGCATATCGGCATGTCTGGAACTTTTTGGGTATACCGCTAAAAAGCGTTTTGCTTCCGTCAACGCTGCACTATATCGTTTGTCAGAAGCGAGTGCCATAGTCAACCAATATTGCGCTTCCTCATTTACACCGCCTGAAGCGTCAATCGCTTTTTGAAAGGATAATACACTAGACGAATAATCACCTTGGGCGTATCGCTCAAGACCTTCAGTTATATATGCATTTGCCCATAGGAAAGTTGTACTACACAATACATACAAAATAACGAATTTAGTTTTCATTTTCGTAAATCCCCTGAAAAAAAGGAAGAACCAGAAACGACCACATCACAACCAGCATCTAATACTGATTGGATATTGCTAGCATTTATTCCTCCATCTACAGAAAGCAAAAAATGCGCACCTCGTTCTTGTCGTATTTTTGCTAATGCAGAAATTTTTTCCAAACAGTATGGAATAAATTTTTGCCCCGAAAAGCCAGGATTAACCGACATTACAAGTACTAAGTCAACAAGTGGCAACACGGGAATGAGTGCAGATACTGGAGTAGATGGCACAAAGGTAATACCTGCTTTCATTCCGCTGTCCTTAATCGCATGTATAAGTCGGTCTACATGTGTTTCGGCTTCTACATGAAATGTAAAAAAATCGGCTCCGGCTCTTTTAAAAGTATCGACATAATCTGCTGGATTCTTTACCATAAGGTGCACATCAAATACTAATGATGTCAAGTTGCGCAGTGCCGAAATAACAGGTAGTCCAAATGTGAGATTTGGTACAAAATGCCCATCCATAACATCAAAATGAAGCCATTGTGCCCCATTTTCTTGTGCGTATGCAAGATCTTTTTGCAAGTTTGCAAAATTTGCACTCAAAAGAGATGGACTTAAAATATACGAACCCATGTTTCCCATTATAGAGTAAAAAACGAATTATACAAGATGTTTCATGTTTATTTTAAAAGAACTGGAGAGACAAGCGCAGACCTTGTAGCCTACACTTTAAAAAACTAAAAGTGTAGGCAGTATGTATCCATTTTTATGCTTGAATGATAGGCTTTATACTAAGGTGTAAATCATCTAATTGCTTTTGCTCAACTTCAGATGGCGAGTCGTCCATAGGCGAATAGGCAAAAGTATTTTTTGGGAAAGCAATAACTTCCTTAATAGAAGTTTCCCCTGCCATAATCATCAGGATACGGTCAAGACCTGGAGCAATACCCCCGTGTGGCGGAGGTCCAAACCGAAAGGCTTTAGTTAAAAAGCTAAATTTTTTTTCAGCTTCGTTTTCATCAAAGCCTACAATTTTAAATATCCGCTTTTGGAGTTCTGCATTATGTATACGAATAGAGCCTGAAGCAATTTCATATCCATTTAATACTAAGTCATATAAGTCGCCTTTTACACTTCCTGGATCTGATTCAAGGGTTTCAAGGTATTTTTCTTGCGGAGAAGAAAACATGTGGTGTGCAGGATCCCATTTTTGCTCATCTTCATTCCATTCAAAGAGTGGAAAATCAATTATCCAAACAAACTGAAAATCATTCGGCTTTGCAAGTTGCAAGTCTTTTCCCAGTTTTGAGCGTACCGCCCCCAAACTGTAGCATGCAATTTTTTTTATCTCATCTGCAACAAAGAGTAAAAGATCGCCATCATGGGCATTGAGTTTTTCAAGTACATAATCATCTTTACCTGAAAAAAACTTAGCGATGCCACCTTGTAAACTGCTATTTTCTACTTTCATCCAAGCAAGTCCCTTGGCTTTAAAGATGCGAGCCGTTTCTTCTAATTCTTCAATTTTTTTACGGCTGTATGCACTTGCTTGTCCGTGAACTACCAAAGCCTTGATAGCACCACCATGTGCAATCGCTTTTTTAAAAGCTTCAAAGTCCGAAATATCTGCTAAAAAGGCCGCATCTTTCATTGCCATATCAAAGCGCAGGTCTGGTTTATCGGTGCCATATAGGTCAATAGCTTCATCATAGGTGAGCCGAGAAAAATGTTCAGGAAGATTTACATTACAGGCTTCTTTAAACACAACATGCATCATTTGTTCGGTAATTGAAAGAACATCTTCACGAGAAACAAAACTCATTTCTATGTCTATTTGAGTGAATTCGGGTTGTCTATCCCCTCGGGCATCTTCATCTCGGTAGCAGCGAGCAATTTGGAAATATTTATCAAAACCAGAAACCATAAGTAACTGCTTATATAATTGTGGCGATTGTGGGAGAGCATAGAATTTTCCCGGATGTAAGCGTGCTGGAACGAGATAATCACGAGCCCCTTCCGGCGTGGATTTAATAAAGGTGGGTGTTTCAATTTCCAAAAAACCTCGTTGCGTCAAAAAGGAGCGCACTAAAAAGGTTACTTTAGAACGCAACATTAAATGGTTTTGCATTGTTGTAGAGCGTAAGTCGAGATACCTATATTTTAAGCGCAAATCTTCGCTTGCATTAGTATGTTCATCAATTTGAAATGGGAGTACATCACATTCTGAAAGAATTTCTATATGCTCAGCTTTAACTTCAACTTCTCCTGTAGGCATATCCCTATTCACCATATTTTCAGGGCGCTCTCTCACGATGCCCTCGACGGCTATACAGTATTCATTTTTTAAAGTTTGAGCTTTTTCCTTTAGTGCATCAGGAGCATCATCATCTACAACTACCTGTGTGATTCCATATCGGTCACGCATATTTATAAAGAGTATTCCACCATGGTTCCTCGCACGGTGTACCCAGCCATTGAGAGTGACCTGCTGCTTTGCATCCTTTTTTTTTAACTGACCGCATGTTACGGTTCTCTTAAATTGTTCCATAGCCTATGCATTGTAAATATTTTTTATTTTTTTGCAACTCGCAAAGCCCACGCCCATAAAGATAATCACTGTGAGGGAAGTCGTTGTCCTTTTTCTCAAATGAGGATAGAAGTGCAAACCGAGTGCTTAGATGGGGCTCGTGAGGGGTGCCTTCTGCTAGTGGGGCGTACCAGTGATTTATCTCGTCATTGCGAGGCAACTTGCTCGATAAATACGGGCGAGGCTCGCAATGACGGCACAACTACAAATTGCGTATAGCAATACCATTTTCCGTAAGTATTATGCACATTTTTACTGACAAGCCAAAAGTGCGTGCCGTTGGCTTGTCGTACCTTATCGGATTTTGAAAAGTATTCCAAAAAAAACTAACATACAGATAAATTGTAGTATGATAAACTTAATAAGCACTTGAGTAGCAGACCAATTTTTATTTTTACGCATGTGGTCGTGAAGAGGAAAGCGTATCGACTTAAAAAGCGGAATATGTAAAAATCGTAAAAAGGCAACCTTTAACAAACCTGTTCCACCATTGATAAGTATAATTGGAGAACTCATAAGCATTAAAAATGGGTTTTTAGAAACGATTACAATAATGGCAATAAAAAATCCGAGAGAGCGAGAACCTGCATCTCCCATAAGGACAGAACTCGGATGGGCATTATGCCAAATATACCCGATTAAAACGCCCGCAAGCGAAAAGATAATAACTGCCCATTGTGCCCCATCAACGATATTAGGAACGAGTAGGTATTGGGCGCTCTTTGTATTACCAAGTACAAAATAAAAAATTCCACCGAGAGCACAGAGAGCCATTAACACGAGCATTCCCGAAAGCCCGTCAACGCCATCGGAGCAGTTCGTTGTGTTAATGGAAAACCAAATGAGTATAATGGATACGAAAAAAAATAGGGGGGCAGGTATGGAAAAAAGACCATTGGTAAATGGAAACCAAAACTGCACCTCTTGCTTAAAATATAAAACATATATTGCTATACTTGCGATAACGGCAATAATTAAATCAAGTAGTCCCTTTGTGTATTCGTTCCATGGTTTTTGTGCTCGGTCGTCTAAAAATCCCGTCATCATAGAGCACCAAGTTAAAATGATAATAATAGATTGAAACAGCGAGGGCGTAATAAGTAAATATACTAAAACGATAAAAAAACTAATAAACACTATCCCTGAGCCAGTTGGTTTGCCCACGCACGCTTCTGGCTGCACTGTAAATTCGCGCCCTCTATCTTTTGGTAAAAAACGGTAAAAACGAGGCAATAATAGCAAAGTAGCAAAAAAACCGACAACGATTGCTATACCGATAAGCACTGCATAGGAGCCGAGCAAACGAAATGGTCCAAATACTGTTTGGAGCATTCTCGATAAGAGATAAAGCATGGGTGGCATTATAGCGCACGAGATAAGTTTTTTCAAGTACTTTTTGCTACTATTTTAGGTGAACCTCTAAAAACGCATCGAGATGTTTCGCTGCCCTGTCACAGTTTTTAGAAGTGCCCTTAGGTGATACAATACGGTAGTTGGTCTGTTTTTTTGATTTTTCTGTATATTCATACAAAACTGAACTTTTTCGAGGGGCTCCATAGAATATGTATAGAATCTGGGTAAAAAAATTATAAGATAAGCCATTGATTTTTTAAATATTTTTACTATACTCGCTGTCATGAAACGAATTTTTTTCGGTGTGTTCTTTCTGCTTGCATGTATTTCCTGTGTATCTACCCAAAAACTACATGGTGTATACGAGGGAACCTATGCAGGAGAAACAGTATTGATTAACTTTGAAGAATTTCCTACTGTATTACTTACAATAAATGGTGAACACTATAGTGGGACCGCTGTTCTCAAGGACGATATTGTCGAAATATGGCAGGAGCGCAAAATCCCACCATTGATTTTTAAGGTGAGAGATACAAGCACACTCGTTCGTTTACAGAGAAATGACTTAATAGAAACAGATAGTGTTCTAAAAAAAAGTAATAGGAGCGGATTATGAAAATAGAAACAGTTCCTCAAATTTTGCGTACAACATTTTTAAAATATCCTAAATATGTCGCGCAACAATATAAAAATGAAAACAAGGACTTTGTTCCTATCACATACGAACAATTATATAACACGGTATTGCAGTTTGCTTCTGGCTTAATGAGTAGTGGCTGTATGCGTGGGGATAAGGTCGGTGTGATAATGGATAATCGACCTGAATGGTTAGTATGTACCTTTGGTATTTTAACTGTTGGTGGCCTTGATGTGCCTCGCGGTACTGATTCTACCGTTGCTGATTTAACCCATATTTTGTCCATATCAGGTTGTAAAATTGTTATTGCCGAAAATAAAAATACCTTTAGTAAAATTATTCAGGCACGCGAATCTTGTCCCCTTTTGGAAACAATTATTCTTATCGATAAGGTAGAAGAACTTCCAGAAGTGGCTGGGATAAAAGTATTACAGTATCACGATTTGTTGGAGTTGGGCAAACTTGATTTTGAAAAAAATGCCCCCGACAAAGAAATTCTTAAAGGTTCATCTGAAGATATTGCTACTATTATTTTTACTTCTGGAACGACTGGTTTACCTAAGGGGGTTATGCTACGGCATAAAAACTTTTTAGCCCAAATTCCAGAATTGCGTAAAATTATCTTAATTTCGCCTGGTCGCTCTTGTATTTCGGTTTTGCCTGTATGGCATAGTTTTGAGCGAGAATGTGAGTTTTTATGCGTTTCTGAAGCAACAACAATTAACTATTCGCAGCCTATTTCTAGCGTACTTTTGCCAGATATACAAAAGGTATCGCCTTTTGTTTTTCCTTCGGTTCCTCGTATTTGGGAAGCAGTGTATGATGCGATATTTAAGCTCATGAAAAAAGAAGGCGGTTTAAAATACAAGATATTTAAAGCTGCGGTGGCTGTTTGTACTGTTTGGAAGGAAAATCAACTAAAACTGGTAGGTAGATGGTTAAAGGTAAAAAAAAGTGAAAATATCACCCATCCACTTTCTGCACTATTACCAACAATACTGCTTTTTCCATTACACATACTATTTGATTTGTTAGTATTTAGAACAATCCGCAAAAAATTAGGCTCTAATTTTAAGTATGGCGGTGGTGTTTCTGGTGGGGCAGGTTTACCGCGAAATATTGATATTTTTTATGCTGCAGCAGGTATTAATGTTGTGGAAGGGTATGGCTTGACCGAAACGGCTCCCGTAATCTGTTGTCGAGATATGCGTCGTCCTATATTTGGGACTGTTGGTACTCCGCTTCCATGCCTAAAGGTAAAAATTGTGGACAAAAATGGTAAGGAACTTCCACAAGGGAGCGAAGGTGAAATCTGGGTGTCCGGCGATACTGTTATGGCAGGTTACTACAACAATGAAGTTGATACAAAGACCGCCCTTACTGATGACGGTTGGTTTAAAACAGGTGATATTGGCTTGTTGACGATAAACGGGGAATTGGTATTGCGTGGGCGTTTAAAAGATACAATAGTCTTGCGTGGCGGTGAAAACATTGAGCCTGTTCCTCTCGAAATGAAATTACAAGAATCGCAGTTTATTACAACTGCTGTAGTTGTAGGTCAAGATCAGCGAAATTTAGGAGCACTCTTAGTTGTTGATGAAGTGTCACTTACCCAATGGCTCAAAGAACAACATATAGACTATACAAGCCTTGAAGAAGCAGTGTTGCTAGACACAGTGCAATCTTTTTATGCCAATGAAATACGCAATTTGATTTCCGCTAAGACAGGGTTTAAGAGTTTTGAAATGATTGCTAAATTTAAGTTGCTCACAAAAAAGTTTGAACAAGGTGTAGAACTATCTGCAAAAGCTGAAATTATGCGACAAAAAATTGCTGTAATATATGAAAAAGAAATAAACGACTTGTTCGTCGGTAATATCTAAAAAAGTAGAAAAGTGAGTTTTTCGGGGATTGCCGTTATTTCATAGATAAGTTTGGGGGCTTATAATGGGTACAACAAAGTTTATTTTTATAACTGGAGGTGTGGTTTCTTCGCTTGGGAAGGGGATTACCGCAGCATCTATAGGACTTTTGTTAAAAAGGCGCGGTTTTTCCGTAGTAAATCAAAAGTTAGACCCCTACTTGAATATTGATCCGGGTACGATGAACCCATTTCAACATGGAGAAGTATTTGTTACTGAAGATGGTGGGGAAACGGACCTTGATTTGGGGCATTATGAGCGTTTTACCGATGTTGCACTTCATCGTTACAATAGTACCAGTGCAGGAAAGGTGTACCAAACTATCTTAGAGCGAGAGCGCGCCGGTGGCTACCATGGTGGAACCGTACAAGTTGTTCCTCATGTGACTGATGAAATTAAGCGCCGTATATTACAAGCTACCGAAAGTTCTCCCGATTTTATTATTGTAGAAATTGGGGGAACCGTTGGGGATATTGAAGCACAACCATTCATTGAAGCAATACGACAAATCCGATTTGATGCCGGTAAAGAAAATACTGTTTTTATCCACTTAGGTTTGTTACCATACTTAAAAAGTTGTGGCGAAGTCAAAACGAAGCCAATGCAGCATAGTGTAAAAGAGCTATTGAGTTTTGGTATTCAGCCTGATATTTTAGTTTGTCGCTGTGAAGAAAAAATCACAGATGCGGTACGAGAAAAATTAAGTCTTTTTTCTAATGTTGCTGTAACGGCTATTATCGAAAATAGAAATGCCCGTTCGATTTACGAGGTGCCACTTCTTTTGGAGCAAAATGGGCTTGGTTCTGTTCTCTGCGAAATGTTTCATTTAGGCGATATAAAACCAAATTTAGATGACTGGCGAGAAATGGTCAATTCATATAACAACCCTACAAAAGAAGTGTCGATTGCTCTCGTTGGTAAATATATTGAATTGCATGATGCGTATTTAAGTGTCATAGAAGCATTAACCGCCGCAAGTATTCAACATAATGCAAAACTTACCGTTGGCTACTGTAACGCTTCTGACATAACTGATATATCGGTTGCTCGCGAAAAACTTTCTGGCTTTGACGGTATTTTAGTGCCAGGCGGCTTTGGGGAACGGGGGGTCGAAGGAATGATTATTGCTGCACAATTTGCGAGAGAAGAAAAGATTCCTTTTTTTGGTATTTGTTTGGGAATGCAAATTTCTGTTATAGAATTTGCGCGCCATATTCTTTCACTGAAAGATGCAAACTCAACCGAATTTGACCAAAATACAACCCATCCTGTTATTGACTTAATGCCTGATAAACTTGGAAAACAAATTGGTGGGACATTACGACTGGGGCTTTATCCTTGTACTTTACTTGATGGCTCTATTGCTCAACAGGCCTATGCTGGTAAAAAGGAAGTACAAGAGCGCCATCGTCATCGCTATGAGTTTAATAATGCCTATAGGGAGCAATTTGAACAAGCAGGTATGGTTTTTTCTGGAATGAATTCTGAAAGCAACTTGGTTGAAATTATTGAGCTAAAAGACCATCCACATTTTTTAGCAACACAGTTTCATCCCGAGTTTACTTCTCGACCGAATAAACCACAAGCCTTATTTTCATATTTTATCGCTCACGCATTAAAAACAAGATAGCAGTGTGAGCCCTTTTGCTTACTGCTTTTGCACTTGTTTTTATGTGAGAGCAAATTTTATAACAAAAACGGATTATAGCTTTCTTGGTAGTCGTATGTATCAAGTTGTTCTTTGTGTTTAACCCATGCGATTACCTTATAGGTGAGTGGTGTAAAGATAATTTCAATTACCGTTTTAAAAGCATAGTTGGAAAAAGCCATGAGTAGTAGAACGCTTAAATCGTATAAGCCAAAAAATGCAATAAAGACAAACAAAAGACTATCTAAAAGTTCACCGACAAGCGTAGAGCCAATGGTTCGGATAAATAAAAATTTTCCAGCAAGTTTAACTTTTACTACTGAAAGAAATAAGGCATTGGAATAATTTCCAACTAAGTATCCACACATACTGCCAACTGTAATTCTTGGGATTTGCAAAAGAATCGCATTAAACTCATTTTGAAGTGTCCAAGTATGTTCAGGTGGAAGTACGGAAATCAAAAAAATATTCATATTTACAAATATGAGTATTAAAAAACCAAAAAGAGTGATTTTCCAAGTTTGTTTAAAACCATATACTTCAGAAAGAATATCAGAAACGATATATGAAAAAGGAAATAATAGGGTTCCCCCATCAAACACAAAGGGGCCTATTGCAATCATTTTAGTTGCAAGAATATTTGAAATGATAAGCGTACAGATAAAAAAACCCGTAATATATGGTAATAATTTTTTTTCTTGAGTGTTCATGCTACAAGTCCTTCATACAATTATGTTATGAGACCTAACCTAATGGCTCTCTTTTTTATCTGTGGTCTCTAAAAAATATGTTTTTTTGACTTTTAGCGGTTTTATAATAATAAACCCGATAATGATAAGGTAGCACATACTGGGTAGCCAATCTTTAAATCGTGCATAAAAAGTAATCTGATATGGATAGATGGGCACATCAGCATAGAGTCCTGCTTCAGTAAAAAGCGGTAAATCATCGGTTACAATTCCTTTTGGGTTTACAATACAGGAATAGCCTGAATTTGTTGAACGGATGAGAGTTGTCCGTAATTCAATACTGCGATAACTCGCTACAACAAAATGCTGATATTCAGCACTTTTTGTATGAGACCAACTATCATCGGTCAAGTTAATTATCAACTCACTGCCTAAGTTATGCAAATGAGCACAGAGCGAAGAAAAAGCATCTTCAAAGCAAATGGGAGTTGAAAAATGTATTGTTTTGCCGTTTTGCTTTGTGAGTGTAATTAACTTATATTCGTTACCAGGGATATAAGCAGATGAAAAACCAACCAAACTACTAAATATATTTCTTACCCATTCTTTTTCGATAAGTGGCATATACTCGGCAAATGGAACCAAATGTATTTTACTATACCAATCAAGTATTTCGCAGTCTGGAGAAATTAAACAGACGGAATTTGCAAAAAAATGTAGGTCATTACTACTATTTTGGGTATCCATATTCATAGGCAAGGCGGTTCCCGCTAAAAGTGGGATATTATTTTTTTTCAAAAATTCGGAAAAAGTATATTTTTCAGGATACAAAAAATAATAGGGGAGACTCAATGGAAATGTGTAGTGGAGTATCCCTTCATGCCAGAGTATAAGGTCTGGTTTTTCAGAGTGATTTAAAAGGCTTTCTGTTAAGTTGATACTATGAGCAAGTTGCTCATTAAATTCTACCTCCCAACTATTACTATTAGCTTGTACAATAGCTACTTTGAGGTTGTCAACAGGAACTAATGGTTGGTTGAGGTGATACATCGAGTATCCAGCACAAAAACAAAAAACGACAAGGCAAAATGCAAAAATTGATGTTTCAGCTTTTGTCTTCACACCGAAAAGGATTGAAGCGAAGTTTATTTTTTTTACCTGTATAGTATTTTCCACAACATGAAATATGCTTGGTAATATAATTGCTAAGGACGAAGAAAAAAGTGCAATGACAAAACTAATTCCCCATACCCCTGTTATGTCAGCTATTTGTTTTACCCACTCTGAGCGAAAGGCCGTCATGGGTATAGTTCCCCATGGGTAGGCTAAAAAGCCATTGGACTTAAACCATTCCCAAAACACCCAAACAACGGCAAAAAAAAGAGGGCGCATTCGTTTATTACGCAAGCGAACTACTTCATAAAAAAGGGGACCAAAACAGAGTGTAAGAAGAAAATATGCTACAGAAGAAACCCCTAAGGTAAAGATGGCAAAATCTCGAAAAAAACCGAGCCAAAAACTGCTCAATACATGTACTAAGGCGACCCATAAGCCAAAACAAATGGCGGAGCATTTACGATTTTTACTCAATACAAAGGCGTAATAGAGCGGAATAAGAGATATAAGACCTAATACATGCGAGCCAAAGTACAGCAATTCATTGGGTATACCGAGTGCAAAAAGGACTGCCGATAACACAGTTAAACTAAAAAGCGTAAAAATATACATAATGCGTCACAAAATTATAGTAAACCATTGATTTTTTTCAATAGATTTAGTATAATCAGCACATGCAAAAGATTATTCCATACCATACCTATGAATATGGAGATCAGCCAGAGGTTATTGCTACGGCTCCTGGTCGCTTTCACATTTTAGGAGAGCATCTTTGGTTCGCACAAGATGATACACTTTCGGTAGCTATCAATAGACAACTTCAATTATGCGCTTCAAGACGCTCTGACACAAATTTTCGCTTATATTCTGTTTCACTTGATGAACGGAGAAAGATTTCTATTACTAGTTTGCGTTACAAAAAAGAGGACCGTTGGGCTAATTCCGTCAAAGCCGTTATTTCAGCATTTTTAGACCATGGTTTTGAAATTTCGGGTCTTAATTTTACGATTCTTTCAGAAATTCCTTCAGACGCAGGTTTAGGCACACCGAATGCTTTAAAAGTTGCGACAGGGCTTGCAATTCGTCAAATTTTTGCTCCAGAAATTACTATAAGTGAACTTGCTGATATTTTAGAATATGCAAATATACAGGCGCTTAATTCTCATGCACACAGAGCGGATATATACACTGCTCTTTTTGCAAAGGCAGGCATGTGTATAAGAACAGAATATCGAAAGAAAACAGTATCATATTGCCAGTTTCCGCCTGAGGGATATTCGATAGTTTTGACAGATTCTAAAATTCCACATGCGATTGCTCGTGATGAACTAAATGCTCGAATTCAAGAATGTGTAAATGCCTATGAACTGGTAAAAAAGCATCCCGATTCGCCGCGCAATATGCGTAACCTAACTGAAGATTTTTTACAAGAAGTAGACATTCCAGAATCGGTGAAGCGTCGTGTTGTATATGTCATACGCGAATCTGCTGGTATTGATTCAGCGGTAAAAGCCCTTGAAAAAGGGGATAGTCAAGCTTTCACGCGACTTGTGGCTCGCTCACATGAGGGTTTGCGTGATAGGTTTGAAATTTCTGCCCCAGAGTTAGATTGGTTAGTTAAGCGTACAACTGAATTATCTGAAACGAGTGATCAGGATAGCTTTGTTTGTGCGCGTCTCACGGGTAAGGGCTTTGGAGGTTGTACATATTCTCTTCTGAAAGAGGAACAGGTACCCCTTTTTACAGGGCGTGCAAAAGCCTATGAACAATGCTTTGGTTTTTTGCCCGTTGCTTATATTGTAAAAACTGATAATGGTGCAACAATTCAAACCTTATAAGTATTCGTTTGTATGTGCACTATGATGCTCGCTTGTATGGGTGTGTACACCAAGGGCTTGCTTTTTGATTTTGCGTACATACTTGTTTTTTTCGTGATTATCATTACAATGGACAAGGCAATTTATGGTAAGTTGTGGTTCTGATAATAAGACCCACGATTTTTAATAGGTGTATTTTTATAAAGGGATAGGTGTTAAAACAGTATGGGCAAATTACGGCTTGTGTCAACAAAAAAGTACTCTTTTGGTTTTGTTGTTCTCGCTGTTTTGGTTTTGTTGTTGCTCGTAGGACTGTCTCTGTTTTTTATCATACGATATAACAAAAAGTATGGAAATATGCCTACAGATGCGGAGTTACAACAAGCCTGGGACGCACATGAGTATGATTCTGTGAGAACATTGGCTGACCGTGTGTTGGAGGTAAAACCTTTTGATGCTCGTATGCACGCACTGAGAGGGTTTGCTACTTACTATATTGCTTCTGCACAAACGAGCGAAACTGATTTATTAGTGTATATTGATGACTGTATTCGTTCTTTGCGTAAGGCAATTCATTTGATTGATGAAAAAGAATTGCCACGATTATACTATATTTTGGGAAAGGCGTATTACCAAAAGGGCGAATTTTACTATGATTTAGCAGCTGCCTATTTGGAAAAGGTGGCAGAACTCGGTTATGAGTTTGAAGATTTACATGCATTTCGTGGTATGGCATATTCGCAACTTGGGGAAACTGAAAGAGCTATTTCGGCTTTTACGGAACAGCTAAGCGATGATACAGATGAGTTTTTATTGTATGCTCTAGCGAAAAACTATTTTGCTATACAAAATTACGATAAGGCCAAAATGTATTTAACCGAAGTTACAGAAAAGGCTCGGGATATGCTTGTACAGTTGGATTGTAAGTCTTTGTTAGCCGAAATATATTTGAGTGAAAACTTATACGATAAAGCTCGTGCTACATATCAAGACATCTTGCGTATAGATGATACGTATGCTGATGCGTACTACGGCTTGGGTGTTGTATATGAATATTTGGGCGATGTTGTGCGTGCGCGAGCCGAGTGGAGAAATGCGTTAAAAGCAAATCCCCTACATGCACGGTCGCTTGAAAAATTATCATTAAACTAACAATTTCTTATGCAGTAATGTAATTATTTGCTGTTTTTGAAATTATACGAGAAGGGTTATAAACATGGGGTTTTGGACACGATTTGCCGCTGATATTGGAATTGATTTAGGAACATGTAATACGCTTATTTATATGCCAGACAAGGGTGTGGTTATAAATGAGCCTTCGGTAGTTGCTGTAGAAAAAGGTACTAATAGGGTTGTTGCTGTTGGTGAAGATGCAAAAAAAATGCTCTGGAAAACACCAGGCAATATCATGGCGATTAGACCGCTAAAAGATGGTGTCATTGCAGATATGGATACAACCGAAAAAATGATAAAATATTTTATATCTAAAATAATGCCACACCATCGCCTCATAAAACCGCGTATGGTTATCGGTATCCCCAGTTGCATTACCGATGTGGAGCGCCGTGCTGTAAATGATAGTGCATTAAAAGCAGGTGCAGGTGAAGTAAAAGTGCTAGAAGAATCCTTAGCCGCCGCTATTGGGGCCAATATACCAATACATGAGCCTGCAGGCAATATGATTTGCGATATTGGTGGGGGTACTGCTGAAGTTTCGGTTATTTCGCTGGGGGATATGGTTGTCACTAATGCAATACGCGTTGGCGGTGATGAATTTGACAAGGCCATTGTAAAACATGTACGACAGGTCGATAACTTAATCATTGGTGAGCAAACTGCAGAGCGTGTAAAAATAAGTATTGGTAATGCCACCCCTGATAAAAATATTGAAAAAGTAGAGATTAAGGGAACTGACGCTATTACTGGCTTGCCGCGTCGTTTGGAAATTGATTCTGCTGAAGTGCGTGAAGCATTAAAAGAACCTATTAACCAAATTGTAGAAGAGATTAAACGAACGCTTGGAGAAACCCCACCTGAATTAACAGCAGATATTGTTGAACGAGGAATTGTAATGACTGGTGGAGGTTCTCTGCTCAAGGGTTTGCAAACGCTCATTTCGCAGGAAACACGAGTGCCTGTTATGTTAGCTGAAAAGCCCCTTGAATGTGTTGCAATCGGGGCCGGTCGATACTACGAAGTAAATCGAAAGATAAATCAAGGGCGTAGTTTATATGATAATTTAAATAATTAGTGAAATGTTATTTTACACGAGGGATTCGGGTAGTGTAAAAGATGGGTGTAATGTGCTTATCTTTTATCTTTGCTCGTATTGTAAAAGTGTTCTAAAGGGCACTTCTAAAAACTCAAAGTGTAAAAATTGTATGAAGTGTAGCATCGGAGCCTTGAAATGACAGGGTTCTAAACATCGCATTTTCAAAGATACTTCTAAAAACGCTGACAGGGCAGCAAAGCATTGAGATGTGTTTTTAGAAGTTTCCTGAAATGAAAGTGAGGAAATGATATGGGTAGATATGTTTCTTTTGTAGACCGATTTAAAAAATATATTTCGATTGATACAAAATCAGATGATGCATCAACGGCAGTCCCGAGTACAAAGGGACAACTAGAACTCGGTGCGCTTTTAGTGCAGGAATTAACTGAACTAGGAATTTCAGCAGTGCATGAGCCTAATGGTTATGTGTATGCAGAAATTCCTGCAACAGTACAGGGAAAAAAAACACTCGGCCTCATTGCTCACTTAGATACAGCCCCTGATTTAGACGGAAAATGTTGTAATCCGCGTGTGTTTACCTATACCGGCGGAGATATTGTGCTGAATGAAAAGTATACGATGTCTGTAAAGGATTTTCCTATACTGAATACACTTGTTGGTGAAGAACTTATTGTAACAGATGGAAATACATTGCTTGGTAGTGACGATAAGGCAGGTATTACTATTATTATGGAAGTGGCGCAGTATTTAGTGGAACATCCAGAGGTTCCGCACGGTGCTATAAAAATTGCTTTTACCCCAGACGAAGAAATTGGGCGAGGTGCTGATCATTTTGATGTTAAAAGATTTGGCGCCGATTTTGCCTACACCATTGATGGTAGTTGTATTGGTGAATTGGAGTACGAAAATTTTAATGCTGCGACTGCTAAAGTAACAATTACTGGTAGAAATGTGCACCCCGGTGCTGCAAAAAATATAATGAAAAATGCACTTGAAATTGCTTTTGACTTACATAGTTGTTTACCTGTGGCAGAACGCCCTGAATATACAGACGGATATGAGGGATTTTTTTTGTTAAATGAATTATCGGGGACGGTCGATACCGCTCACCTTAATTATATTATTAGGGATCATTCAAAAGAAAAGTTTGAACAAAAAAAATCCTTACTTAAAAGTGCTATTGATTTTATTAATATAAAGTACGGTAGTGTTGCTGAATTAACCGTAAAAGATACCTACTATAACATGCGTGAAAAAATTGAAGCCCATTTAGAAATTATCGATTTGGCAAAAACGGCTTTTGAAGCTTGTGGTATTGAACCCATTATACAACCGATTAGAGGCGGTACCGATGGAGCACGCTTGTCTTATATGGGATTGCCTTGCCCAAATATTTTTACTGGTGGCTTTAATTTTCATGGGCGATATGAGTGTATACCAACATCTTCCATGCAAAAATGTATTAAAGTTATTTTACATATTATACAGCAATTAAGTCATTAGTGCACACGCGGTAATGAGCCTTTACGCTACAGGAATAGTGCATGTATCGAATTGTGTGGGGAAGTGTTCTTATTCTTCTTCGTGTAATTCTTCTTTTAACTTATCGTAAAGGTCTCGAGCTAATTCCAGTAAGGGACCGGGCTTTTCTTTGGTTGTTTTTCCTAAGCCAAACATTTTTGCGAGGGTTCCTTTTTGGCGCATCAATTCTTTTGTGCGAGCCTCCATATCGGTACGAGAACCGTATTTATATTGGAGTAGGGCTACCAGATACAATACCCCATCATACCCGTAGTTTTTGTCGGTATCGGGACCGAGATTTTTTGCATTTGACATAATCTCTATCCCTTTTTGCTCATTGATAAGTGCTTTTCTATACAAAAATGTTGCTTTTTTCAAAAAGAGTTGCGCTATGTAGGCATAGTTTTCACCTGGCCTCTTTTCGTCTAGGTTGTTAAAAAGCCAACCTGCTCGTAGGGAACATATAGCCTGTTTTACTGTAGGAGAAAATTTTTTATCAAATAGTTCATAGCATAAAATTGCCAAATAGTATGACGCTGCTCCTTCATTAATGGTGCGGAGTTCATTAAAGCGCAAGGTAGGGAAAAAGCGTTTTATTGAAATGGAGCGGTTTTGCATCTGGGCAAATAATTTTTCAATGACCGCAGTACTTGGTAATCGAAAGTCTGCTGGAAAACTTGCATATAAACATTTGGGACACACTACAATTTGGTAAATGAGTGGAATTACCTCGCCGTATTTTACCGAAGGGGTATATAATCGGTGAAGCTCGTCAGTGAGGTCCCCAGCAATTAAGCGTCCACCGCCCTGATGGAGTTCTTCTTTTTTGAATTTGGTTTTACACACAGGACATTCATACTGATCTTTACCGTAATAGGTGATGTTACCTATTTTTTGTTCAACTTCTTCCTTTTCTCTGCGCCGAATCATGCTCATATTGTATGGCATAATACATTTTTATTCAAGCCTTTATTGATAGCAGGTGTTCTAAAAAATGCAAAACCACTTGAATTTATCCCCTATTTTGCCGACAATAAGACTAAGTCTGAGTGGGAACTGTTTATGAAAAAACTTTTTACAATTACATTATCATTTTTTTTGATTTTTAATGCCTTTAGTCAAGTTTCATTTATTCCGTATTGGGAACTTTTGACAGACTTGCGGTTCAAAAAGGTCGGACCTTTTTTTGATTTGCCTTCAAGAGCAAAGATAGGATTTAATTTACAGGTTTTTCCCCAAGCCTATTTTAGTACCGACTTTGAAGTAAAATTAAATACAATGGAAATTCCAAAAGGTTTTCATCCCAATGCAGAGACACGAGCACAAAGTACAATGCTTTCTGGTCATTTTGATAGTGCCATTCTTGCGTTTCCAAACATGAAAAATAAAAATGTGTATTTGACGCTTTTTTATGGGAACTATGATGAACTTAATTCAGATAAGCTATTAATAGAACTAACTAAGGCACGGATGCGTAGCTATTTTTTTTATGAATCCTTTCCCACTTCAATATTTAAACCTGAGTTAAACATATCTGGTGTGGGATTTTCGATATATGGCGATTTAAAATATTTGCCGTTTTACCTCGCAGGTTATGTATACTGGAATGGGAAGCCTTCGACTGACTTTAGTATTTCTACTGATTTTCGATTCGGGTATACATTTGCAAGTGGAAGTATAAATGCTTTTTTAGGGGCAACTTTTTTCAAAGACATAAGAAAAACATCATTACGCACTGGTTTTACCGGTGTTTTTATCTTACCATCGGGTTATGAATTGTTTGTTGATTTTGGTATTAAAGACCTTGCATTTCCTATCACAACAAGCGCTGACTTTCTTAAATATCTCTATGCGCTTATTGAACCGCGAATTACATCAGAAAATCTTAGCGTTACTGTTCCTTTTTTTCTTGCAAGTCCAGACGGTGTAAAAGATGTTTTTACGCCTAGTGGAAATAAGACTTTACTTGGTTTCGGTATTAAGATTGCTGGTGGTAATTTAGAAGTTAAAAATTATGAAGCAGGTGTTGGATTTTACATTTCAACAGACCCGACAAACCCTATGGGAACATATACGAGGAAAGAGGCAATTATCGCTTCCCCATTTTTTAGCTATGCATTTTCAAACTATCGTTTAGATACACGCGTAAATATATACCCATGCGCTTATCAAATCAAACCACTGGATGTTTTTTCAATAAGCATTCAGTTAAAGGCGGTACATTAATGAAATCCAGTAAAATAGTTCAAAGCTGTTTTGTATTTTTTCTTTTTATTTTGCTTTCATCTCATGTATACGCAATAGATATGGAAATAGGTATTAATATCAATAATATTGGTATAAACGATGATGGAACCTTTAATAGCAAGGTTCCCGATTTTGGATTTGATATAAAGGTTTCTGGTGCATTTACAGAAATGGTTTCTGCTACCTTTACCCTTCAGAGAACCCCTTTTATTGGAAATTTACTTAAACCTCGCTTAAATTTTTCTACAAGGAATATTTTTTTTGAAATAGGACCTTCGATAAGCGTTTTGAATAATGGTACCGGCAGTACAAATAAGGGCTTGGTTTCTCCTATTCAGCCAGGTTTTGGAATTGGTATGGGGGTAAATCTTGACAATGGTTTTTTTGCTCTTTTTGATATTGATTTTTCATTAGCAACAGGGAAGAAGGGGAGTGCTGTCTTTATTAATAATGGCCGATTTGAAATTGGAGCACGGCTTGGACAAACTATGTTCAGTCTCAGTGTAGACCAGTATACACGATCATATAGTAAAGATCCACAAGAAATGCTTTCAAGTTTAACAGACATAGGACTTAATTTTGAAGTATTTAGTAAAGGCTCTCCCTTTCGCTTTCCTTTTACTTGTGTGTTTAGGATACTCCACCATGATGGATCTCAGTCTTTTACTCTGGGAGCGATTTCTCTGTCAGCAGGGTTGACTCACCACATTTTTTATGATATGGCTTGGTATACGCTTGTCGAAGTTTCATTAATGTCTTTCCCAATGATAAATACCGCAGCAACCTTTCCAACATTTTACAAGATACGCTCGGGTGTTCGCTTTACCTTATAGTTTCTAGGCTTTTCGACATTTTCATTGATTTTTTTTTCTTTTTGTGTATAATCCCCACTTTAAGGATTATACAATGAGCGATGTAGTCAAGTCTACAACTAAAAGGGATATTGCCTCACAACTTTGGAACCTTGCATACCCTACAATGATTGCAATGGCACTTCAAAGTTTTTACGATATGGTGGACATGGCATGGATTGGTCAATATTCTCAGGCAGCTGTTTCTGGGGTAACAATCTTTTCGGTGTTATTACAAATGTTTACCATATTGAATGAAGTCGCCGGTGCTAGTTCTGTTGCTATGATATCCCAAAGTTTTGGACGAAATGATATAGAGCGTACTAAAATTATTGCCGAACAAACGATTACTTTTAAAATTGTACTTGCTATAATCTCTGCAGTCCTTTTATCGATTTTTATTAAACCATTGATTCGTTTTTACACGAGTGATGAGCAAGTTATTCAACATGCACTTGACTATGGTTGGTTACGGATTTTCTTTTTACCATTGGCTTTTTCATCATATTCAGTGAATACTATATTTCGTTGCACCGATGATACAAAAACTCCTATGAAAATTATGATTTTTTCTGGGTTTATAAACTTTGTTCTTGATCCTATTTTTATTTTTGACAATATTAATAAGTTAGGCTTTATTACATTGCCTTTTACGATACATGGTTTGGGACTTGGTCCATTCGGAGCCGCTCTTGCAACAGTTATTTCAATCACCATAAGTTTTTTAATTGGTTTTGTATTGCTAATTTCGCATCGAAAAGCTATTAGTATTAGTATTCCTGGTCTTTTACACTTAAACAAGCGTGTTGATTTCGACCTCTTACGAATAGGAATTCCATCTGGTTTTAACCTATTTGTGCGACAGTTTTTTATGACTTTGATGATGAAACTTATTAGTCAGTATGGGGATGTGGCAACAGCGCTTTCAGGTGTCGGTGCAAAAATTTCGGGCTTAGCTTTGGTTCCCTTATTTGGGTTTAATATGGCGGGTGCAACAATTATAGGACATCATCTTGGACGGAATGAAACAGATGAAGCAAAAAGAACCGCTGTCATTGCAGCCTGCGTTTGTTGTATATTAGCGTCAAGTATTACGCTTATTATTTTAGCTTTTCCAAAATCAATATTGTCATTCTTTTTTACTGATCCAGAAGTCATTAACGAAGGAGTTAGTATGGTTCGAATTTTAGCAGTTTCTTTTGTTCCGCTCTCATTTACGGTGGGATTACAAACTGTTTTTTCAGGTTCTGGACATACTCGACCACTTTTGTATTCTACAATTGGTTCTACCTGGCTTGTTCAACTTCCCTGTCTTTTTATAATGGTTGTGGTGTTACATTTGCCGCTTGTTGTAGTGTGGTTTTCATACATACTTGCTGAACTTGCGCACTTTATTATTTGCGTGTATCATTATAAAAAAGGGGTTTGGTTGGTAAAAAGAGTGTAAAGGTAATGATATAGGGGACCTTCAAAAACTGGCGAGATACTACGCTAGTTTTTAGAGGTGTCTTTGAAAATGCGCATTAGTATATAAGTTAATTCATAGAGGGGAAATGTATGAGTATTTTTGATATTGCAAAAAAAATGGGCGACATAAAATCTCGTGTAGAACAGTTGCATTTAGAAGATGTTGTTGCTACTGGAGAGTCAGGTGGTGGTTTAGTTAAGGTAACTCTTAATGGGCGTATGGAAATGGTTGATATTTTTCTTGACCCAATAGTTGTCGATAATCGAGATGTAAAAATGCTACAGGATTTAATTGTAGGGGCCCATAATGCTGCTTCAATGAGTGTAATGGAAGCAGTTAAAGAAAAACTAGGAACCGAATTAGGCGTTCTTGGTTTAGCAGGTTTACCCTTATGAAAGCCATAGATGATGTTGTCGAATATTTTTCGCGCCTCCCGGGAATTGGTAAAAAAACAGCTATACGATTGGCTTATTTTCTATTATCACATGATGAAAAACTAGCACAGGGACTTGCTAATAGTTTACAACACTTACATGAATGTATTAGTACTTGTCCGATATGTGGTAGTTATTCAGAAGGGGAGTATTGCAACTTTTGCGATAACACGAGTCGTGACAAAAGTATTATCTGTGTTGTTGAACGACAACAAGAGCTTTTAAATTTTTCAGAATTATTAGAATACAGAGGACTTTTTCATGTGCTTGGCGGTGTGATTTCTCCACTTGATGGCATCGGTCCAGAACAGTTGTCAATTCCTGCTTTAATTAAGCGCGTTCAAACGGGAGAAGTGAAAGAAGTGATTATTGCAACAAATCCAACTGTAGAAGGTGATACCACTGCATTGTATTTACAAAAGATTTTAAAAGAATTTCCTATTACGATTACGCGACTCGCTTCAGGCATTCCTGTTGGTGGCGATTTAGAATATGCGGATAAATTGACACTTGCAAGGAGTTTGCGTGGGCGTATTACTTTCTAATGCTAGCAAATAATCTGCTTATATAAAATGGAGTTTGTATGATAAAAGAAATATTTTTGGCGACTAATAATGCACATAAGCACAAAGAGTTTCAACTTGCACTTCCTCACATACGAGTGCGTTGCCCTTCTGAATTAGGTCTTGCATTTAATCCATGCGAAGATGGAAATAGTTTTTTAGAAAATGCTCTCATCAAGGCTCGAACACTATATCAGTTAGTACATACACCGGTGATTGCAGATGATTCAGGACTGTGCGTTAAGGCACTTGATGGTGCCCCTGGTATACATTCTGCACGCTATTCAGGTTTGCAAGCAACAAACGCAAACGGCGATAATAAAAATATAGTTTGTCTTTTGGAAAATATGAAAGATAAAACGCAAAGAGAAGCATTTTTTGTGGCCTGTATTGTGTTATATTTGGAAGAAGATCGATTTATGGTCATTCAGGAAAAATGCTTAGGTGAAATTACGGAAGTTTCTTCGGGAATAAGTGGATTTGGATATGACCCTATTTTTTATCTTCCCACATTAAAAAAAACTATGGCAGAGTTAAGTGAAACCGAAAAAAATGAAATTTCGCATCGAGGCAAGGCTTTAAAAATCCTTAAACCACTATTGGATAGTATTGAAACATAGATTCTTGACACAAGTACTCTGATTTACTGTTAAAATCTTGTTAAAAAAACTGTTTTGGATATAATGTACTAGCTATGATTTGTATATTTTTTGAATTACCCTACCAGCGACAAGTAAAAAAAATTTTTACTACTAAGTTTAGTGAATGTATTGATTCTATCATCAATCTATCTGCGATAAATGGTGGAACATATTTTTTTGAGGGTAGTAAATACTTTTTTTGTTTTAATAGCACAAGCATTGCTTATGAATTTTCTAGTGTTCGTTTTTTATTTTTGTTACATTCCTATTTACATGAAAATATATCCTTAATCGAAACATTCAGAGTTATAATTGATATAGTAGATGATGCTTTTTCGGAACAAGAAATAAAAAATCATTTTGAAAAAACAAGAACTATATTATTAGATGAAAATTTTTTTTATGCGACGAAACTAGTATATCAAAAATTATCAGGGTATGCAAAGTTTGATACAAATGGGCGCGGTATTTTCAAGATAACGGACTTTTTGATTTTTAATTCGTATAAGCAAGAAGACGAAAAAACTGAAAAATTAGAATCATTAGTCTTACATAAACATGATACTTTTTTTTGGTCAATGTACAATTTTATATTGCAACATCCAATTATCGAAAATGATTTGCATGTTTTATCCCGAGATGAACAGTTTACATATAATCAAGTTAAAAATTGTACTGTTTTTTTTAGACAACATCGATTTGAAAAAAAATTACCCGAATATTTTACAGATGCTTTTTTTATGTACGCTTCACTGTATTTTAAAGTCTATACAAAAAAAAATAATTCGAAGCTACCAATAATCTATTCTGGTGATTTACGAAATGAACAACTTAATGCTGAAATAGAAAAAATACTTGCGATAATCCCTGGTGCTGAAGTACGCGAACTTTCAAAAAAACTTCCTGATATTTCTGAAATACATGATGATATGTTGTGTTTAATTTTTTTGACAACAATATTTTCAAAATATCTTTTTGTAGATGAGGTTTCTGAATTTTTTATTTCGCTCAATAAAGCAAGTGATTTTTTTTCTGATGTGTATATATGGTTATATGAAAATGGAATTATCTTTGAAAAAAATAATTTATATGCTCATTCAACCCATTTGTCTGATTTTGTAGAAAGCCATATTAAAAATAAAACATTTGATATATATGACCAACTATCACGATTTTTAATAAAAAAATATAATGCAGGTTTTTTAAAAGCTTCTGAAGAGTTTTTTGAAATTCTAAAGTTTTTAAATTATAAGGACAATGATGAAATTATTTTAACAAACTTTTTATCTTCACATTCATTTGACACTATTGTAACTGAAGATATAGAAACAAGATATAGTGATAGAAAATTTATCAAAGGTTTGTTGTATTACCAAAATGCAATTCAGTTTTTTAATAATCAAAAGTATGAAAAAAGTTTACATCAAATTAAATACGCTATTTCTGAATTTAAATATAGTAGATGTAATGTTGGTGAATACAAGTGTATGTTTTTTTTGGGACTTTTGAGTTTGTGTCAAGATCAATTAAATGATGCTATAAATTATTTTGTCTATGCTCAAGATATTGCTCAAAAGATAAATGATCCATATTTTTTATGTGAAGTAATTTATTATCTCGGTATAACATATTTTCTAAAAAATGATTTGACACTTGCCTTACGCATAACAAAAAAGTTAGAAGAAATTATTGAAACACAATTTGTACAAGATTGGAAAATATATTATTTATTTTTAAAAGGGCGAGTGCATGCAGAAATGGGAGAATATAAGATTGCAGAACAAATATTTTATTCTGCCTTTCAATTTTCTTCACAATATTTTGAACAATATCTTTCTGTTTCTGAAATATGGTATGCAAGAATGTTACATTTTTCTGGCGAAAAATTAGAAGCAAAAAAAATTTTGGAAAAAAATCTTGATGTACATGCCGATGCAATTTTATTTTTTATCGAATCACATTTCACTGTTCCAATTTTAAAAGATGAAAGTCAAAATATTTTTGGGACAGATGTTTCAGAATTTTCTCCAGACCAATTAATTGAATTTCTCGAAGTACAAATGGAAACGCAAAAACAAACTAAACTTGTTTCAGGTTTTTCGTTTATTGAAGATCTCGCTAGTAATTCTAAAAAAATATTAAGTACGACATATAAGTTAATAAAAATATTTTTTTTGTATTATCGTTGCAAAGTCTTGTTATTAAATTTGTTAAATTCTGAAAATAAAAAACAGGCTGAAGTTTTGTTAAAACAGTTGCTCTCATTTTCTAATAAAGCTGTTGCTGAAAAAGATATATATGCACATTTATTTTTTTACTTTTGCTATGATATTAGTTCAAAACTAAATGGAGAAAATTCCGCTGAAACTATTAGTTATTTAAGTAAGTGTTTTAAACTTTTACAGAGTAGGGTTATGGCGACAGGGGACAATACCATTCGTGATAGTTATATGAGCAAAAATTTTTGGAATATAAAAATTTTAACCCAAGCAAAAAACCAAAAACTATTATAGGTGGTTTATGATTAAACTATTTGCTTTTCTCGGAAATTACGAACCTCAATATGAAAATACACGACACAATGCAGGTTTTTTTTGTGCTGACCATTTAAGTTGTTTGTCGAATACATTATGGCAACAAAAATTTTTGGGTTCTTATACTAAACTAGTACTTCCAGATGAAAAAAACTATATCCATTGCATTAAGCCATACACATATATGAATGCATCTGGCAACTCAATACTACAGGTTATGAATTTTTTTAAAATACAACCAGAGCAGTTGCTCGTATTTCATGATGAATTACAACTTCCTACGGCAAGTATTAGTTTAAAATACGGTGGAGGCTTAGCAGGTCATAATGGTTTGCGCTCTATCTTTTCTAAACTTGGAACACAAAACTTTTGGCGTGTTAGAATTGGAATTGATCGTCCGACAAATAAAAATATAGATATTGCCGATTATGTATTATCAAAATTTACTGATACTGAATATGAATACTTCTTTTCGATGATAAATGATTTAGATAAACTTGTTTTAGAAATATGTAATGCGCATACTGATGAGCAATTACATAATCTTATTCAATATTGGGCAAAAGTAAAACCAACACTTGACAAAAAATAAAAAAAAACTATACTTACCGAAAATACCGGGGTGCTTGATGCTGAGATAATACCCGATAGCATTTTCTTTTAAATGCTTATAACCTGATCCGGATAATGCCGGCGGAGGAAGTTATGAAAAAAAAATTTTTTTTGGTCATATTTGTTTTCTTGTTTTTTAGTTCTTACCTTTTTGCATTTGGGGCTCAAGAACATTCAAAGAAGGTTGTTGTATACGCATACGACTCGTTTACAGCTGAATGGGGACCTGGTCCTGAAATTAAAAAGCAATTTGAAAGTAAAACGGGATATGAGTTAGAATTTGTCACCTTTGAAGATGCTACTTCTGTGTTGACTCAAGCTATTTCTGAAGGCGGGAAGTGTCGTGCTGATGTTCTTGTCGGTATTGATAATTTTCAGTTTCCAAAGGCACGCCTTGCGAATATATTACAGAGCTATAAACCGAAAAATGTATCTCATATTAAAGAAAATCTCATCTTCGATAAGGATTTTTTTGTAGTGCCGTATGATTATGGTTTTTTTACTTTGATGTATGATACAACATCAAAAGTTCCTGCTCCTACATCTCTCAGTGACTTGACAGATTCGCAGTATAAAAAAACTGTTATCATTATGGATCCGCGTACTAGTACACCAGGTACAGGATTTTTGGCATGGACACGGGCAGCATTTGGTGAAAAGTATTTGGATTTTTGGAAAGCCATTAAATCATCGCTTTTAACAATGGCACCTGATTGGTCAAGTGGCTATGGACTTTTTACTTCTGGAGAGGCGCCTTTTGCATTAAGTTATACTTCAAGTGAAGCCTATCATGTGGCGTATGATAAAACTTCTCGATACAAGGCTTTAACTTTTTCTGAAGGTCATATTATGCAAATTGAAAGTATGGGGATTTTAAAGAATGCAAAAAATATTGATGGTGCAAAAGCATTTATCGAATTTATGATTTCAGAAACAGCACAAAATATTTTGCCTGAAACTCAGTGGATGTATCCTGTTTCATTAGATGTTGCATTACCAGAATCCTATAGAAATATTGCTATACCCAAAAATATTTTGCCTGTTGATGAGGCTATTATCCATCATGATACTATGTTGGAACAAGTTATACATATTCTTAAATAGTACATTGCTGAAATACTATTAATATCTTTGGTAAGCAAAAATGATAATTCACAAATCCATCTCTGTAAAGCAGGGTTTATTTTATCTCAGTATATTTTTTTTGTTTTTGCTTACCATTTTATTTGTCTTTCTTCCAATAGTATACACTTTTTTTGTACTTATTCAAAAAGCCAGTATTGATATTATTGGTTCTTTTTTTGATTCGAGACTTTTTAGTGTTTCATGTTTTACGATATTTCAAGCTTTTTGTTCTTCTTTTTTTGCTACCTCACTGGGTTTATTGCTCTCTTATTTTTGCGCAAAAAAAGAATTTAAGTTTCGAACATTTTTACTTTCGCTTGCAGCAATCCCTGTTTCAGTTCCTGCTTTGATTATGGCATTGTCTTATGTATTTTTTTTTGGTAATTCTGGATTATTAAATTCTTTAGTTCAACTGGTATTAAACAATGCAGATATACGAGTCAGTAATTTTTTGTATTCTTTTTTTGCTGTCATCATAATTCATAGTTTTTATAATTTTCCCATTGCATTAAAAACAATTACTGGTGCGTGGGAAAATATTGATAGTAGTTTAGAAGATGCCGCACATCTTCTTACGGATAATCATTTTATTATTTTTAGAAGAATAATTTTTCCAAGTATTTTTCCAGCAATCATTTCTTCTTTTTTAATAATTTTTCTCTATTCGTTTTTTTCATTTTTAATTATCCTGTTGTTTGGCGGAATTGGTCTTACGACTTTAGAGGTTGAGCTATATCAAGTTTCACGCTTTTTGGGATTTTCACTTGAAAGTGCGCATATTGCTTTGATTGAAACGAGCATTGCTTCAATATGTGTAGCGCTCTATATTTTTTCAAAATCAAAGATATACAAAAATGCTATTGAAACACAACGGTTAAAAGAACGCCCCCGATTAACACGGTTAGAATATTTAGTGTTTATTCCTCTTGTGTCATTAGTAATTTTCTTTTTAATCTTACCATTACTGTCACTTTGTTTAAAATCAATTTTTTCTTTTCAGTTTTTGGATGAAGCTACTAGTTATTTTGAAAAAATAAAATATTTTTTTTCTTTTCAAATATCAACATGGAAAAATACTATATTTTCTATTTCTACGCTTAAAGCCTTGTTTTCTACAATTATCGTCGGAACTATTACTGCTTGTATTTCAGTTGCAAGTGCTTTGTGTTTAGAATATCTTCGATTTTTTTTGCAAGTTAAAAATAAAAACACGCATATTGTTTCCATACTCCCTTTTGTTTCACTTATAGTTTCTCCACTTATTTTGGGATTTTCACTTAAAAATATTTTTTTTGCGAGTTCACCCTTATCGATTTTTATCTTATGCATTGCACAAAGTGTCGGTGCTTGGACTATTGCTGATATACAAATTCAGGAAAGTTATTTTCGGATTCCACATTCTATTATCAATGCTTCTCTTTTACTTTCTAAAAATTATTTTGATGCTTTTTTTCGATGTGTACTCCCGATGTTAAAACCAGGTATTAAAACTGCCTTTTTCTTTTGTTTTGCGATTAGTGCAGGAGATGCTTCATTGCCACTTGTATTAAAAATACCTCATTTTGAAAATCTTAGTTTAATGATTTTTCGACTTGCCGGAACATATCGATTTAGTGAAAGTGCTGTTGTTTCTGTTATTTTAATATGTTTAGTTTGTTCTGCGTTTTTATTTTTTGATAGAGGTAAAAAATATGAATACTGATACTCCATTTTTACAAGTTATCAATCTTACAAAAAACTTTGGTGAAAAAAAAATATCTGCAAACTTTTCACTTAAAAAGTCTGAAACGATGGCTATTTTAGGTCCTTCAGGCTCGGGAAAAAGTACTATACTTTCAATGATTGCTGGTTTACTTGTCCCAGACGCAGGAAGTGTTTTCCTTGATGGTATTGATATTACATTTTTAAAACCATATAGAAGAAATATTGGAATGGTTTTTCAGTCGTATGCGCTTTTTCCTCATTTGAATGTTTTTGATAATGTAGCATTTGCTCTTAAAGCCAAAAAAGAAAAAAAAGAGGAAATTGAAGCACAGGTAATTTCTCTTCTTAAAAAATTTGAAATTTTAGATTTGAAAAAGAGATGGGTGCAAGAACTATCAGGAGGTGAAAAACAGCGAGTTGCGCTTGCTCGTACTCTTGCTGTACAACCGAAACTGATTTTATTTGATGAGCCATTATCCGCACTTGATGCAGACCTTCGCTCTCATTTAGCTGAAGAACTAAAAGATTTTCAGCGTAGAGAAAAATACTGCGCTATTTATGTGACACATGACAGTAGGGAAGCACAGTTTTTAGCAGATAGGCTCTATCAGATATGAGATTATTCCGTATGTGTATCAGAATATACTTTTCGAATATCCTGAATACGGTCATATACTTCAAAAAATGCCTTAATCACATCGGGGTCAAATTTTGTACCGCTACATCGATGCAATTCTTCAATGATTTTTTCATCCGACCAGGGTTCTTTATAGCAACGAGTGCATGATAGAGCATCATAGACATCTGCTAAAGCGATAATGCGTGCTCCGAGAGGAATATCTTCACCTTTAAGACCTTCAGACATTGGCACAACATCGTTTATATTAGCATTCAGTTTGATGTTACCAGGATAACCAGTACCATCAAAGTTTTCATGATGATGTAAGACAATATCAGAAACAAAAGAATCAAATTTATTTTCAAATGGTACAAAAAGTTGCGCTCCAAGCCATGTATGACTTTTTATTATATTATATTCGGTATCGGTAAGTCGACCTGGTTTTTTTAAAATATTATCTGGAATAGCTACTTTTCCAACATCATGTAAGAGAGCAGCAATTTTTAAGTCATCTCTGAACCTTGTCTGTAGTTCTTGGCTTATGTTTTTGTTAAAGGCATATCTATCGTAAATTTCGATTGCATACGCCGAAACTCGTTTAATATGAGTCCCCGTTTCGCTTGGGTCTCGTAATTCAGACATACGAATCATTCTCATAATAATGCTACGGGTACGCGATGCATGCTCAAGAGCATCCGCAATATTGGTCGCAAAATGCTGTAAATAAATTTCATCATCTTCATTAAAAGGAATAACATTATTTTCATCATCTAAAGCATTAAGAACTTGCAGGACGCCAAAAACTTGTCCATTTGTGTTGATAATCGGCAGGGTTAAATTAGAAACGGTTTTATAGTTAGTAAGAAGATCGCTTGAGTTACCGAATTTGTACTTTTTACTTGGTGAAATTTGGTATACATCCTTTTCATTTACCGTACAAGCGTTTTTGGCTGCATATCCAGCAATCGTTGATTCATTTATTGGAAAGCTAAAAGCTACAAATGGTAATTTTTCGCCCTGAGGTAATCGACTTTTTAGTGTATTATTTAGTGCATACTTAATGGCAAGCATACCATTTTCAACAATATATATACTGCCTGCATCAGCATTTACTGCCCTACAAGCTTCTGCCAAAATCAACTCTAACAGAATATCAATATCCTGAATTTGATGCAATTTTGCATTTTGTGAAATAATTTCAGTTAAAATTTCTTCTTTTGTCTTTTTCATAGCCGTAATAACTTTTCGGCAATTCTAGCATAATTTTATATGTTTTTCAAGATATTTATAAAAAAAATCCAAATAAAAAAACTTTTAAGTCTTTATCTTTTTTTTATTTTTTTGTATACTATGTGGAGGTCTTATGGGTGCATTAGATCTAAGTAATGGGCGTAAAAAAGATATTCCTCTCAGTATAGGTGCAAAAAATAAAATCATCTGGCGCATTGTGAATATCATTATGTCTAATAGTTCGTTTTTAATTTTTGGGCATACCTTTCCTGATGAAGATTGTGTTGCTTCTTTGACTGCTTTTGGTTTATTATTACGAAAATTCAATAAGAAAGTATGTATTTATCTTGAATCTGCGGTTCAGCGCCCACTACAGTTTTTGGCGGATATTATTAACTATAATAATATTGATTTTTATACAGATGCTCTTGCTCACATTCCTAAACCTGATGTGATTTTTGTCTTAGATACACCAAAGCCTGATATGATTGCCTGTGATGCTTATGGGTTTCAGTTACTTTCTGACCCTTCGATTCTAAAAGTCGAAATTGACCATCATTTTGATGCCGATGCTCATACTATTAGTTCTGCTGATTTTTCTCTTTTAATTCGAGCATCAAGTACATGTGAAGTAATTGCTCACATTATGTATAAGTTAAGTTTTCGCTCTGAAATCTTGCAGTTATATGAAATTAGGGAATTATATAGTAGAAATATTGTTTTATCCATGCTTACCGGTATGGTGGGCGATGCAAAAATGGGTAATTATTTATTAAAAAAGCGCGATAAAAAAATCTTTGACTATTTTTTTAATTGGTTTAACGAATTGCTTGCAAAACAACGGCGAAGTGCCACTTCTAACATTGCTGATGCCTATGAAATTTTGCACATTATCAATTCTTTATCTGCTTCTGAGCATAAGGTGCTCAATAAGGTTTTGGAACATTCTATTTACCGTCCAAATATTGGAGCCAGTTTTATGAATAAAATAGAATCAGAGCAATTATTTCATATTTCTGAATATTCTCAAGTAATCAATGTGGTAAAAACGGCTACAAATGCCCTTGCTGAAAATGCAGGCTTAGTCGGAATTTCTGCCTATTATGATCCTGACATTGTTTCTAATAAAATTCAATATCGGGTTAGAACTTCAAAGGCAGGGAACTATATTAATCTTTTGACTATTTTGTTGGACTTAAAAATAGAAGACGGAGGAGGGCATCCAGGCGCTATTGCTTTTCGTTTTACTAAAGATTCATTTACGGAAAAAGATTTTTTGCAGATGAATGAAACACTTATTAAAAAGGTTGAAGAAATAATTGCTAATAATGCCCTGTAATTCGTTATGTCTCATATAAAAAAAAATTATAACAAGGAATGTAATGAGTTAGTAACATCATTTAGTGAAAAAAAAAGTCTTTTATTGCATGTGTGTTGTGCTCCTTGCTCTTCTTCAGTGCTATTACGGTTAAAAGATTTTTTTACTATTACGCTTTTTTTCTATAATCCAAATATTTTTCCCCAAGTAGAATACTTAAAGCGAAAGGAAGAACTCATTACCTTATTAGAGCACTACCAAAGGGATGTTTCACTTTTTTGCACCGTCATTGATGCGGATTATAACCACGATGAGTTTTTGACTGTTGCGAAAGATTATGCTACTGAAAAAGAGGGTGGCTTACGCTGTAAGTTTTGCTATGAACTGCGCATAAAAAAGACCTTTGAACTTGCTTCTAGTATGCAATACGACTATTTTTGTACGACTCTTAGTATAAGCCCTTTAAAAAATGCTATGCTCATTAATGAGATAGGCTTTTCACTTCAAAATAGTACTACAAAGTGGCTCCCAAGCGACTTCAAAAAACAAAACGGTTTTTTACGCTCTATTGAACTATCTAAAACTTACAATCTCTACCGCCAAGATACTTGCGGTTGTGAGTTTTCTAAAAATATTAAACAAAACAAAACTATTCTAACGCTGTAAATTCAAACACTTTATCGCAAAGTTCGAAAGATTTTTTCCTATGGGTTACAAAAAGAATAATCGTATTTTTAAAAGTTTTCTTTAAGATTTCAATACTAGCGAGTTCCCTTTGTTCGTCAAGACCTGAAAGAGCCTCATCTAAAATAATTATTTTAGGTTCTTCTTGAAGTGCTAAAAGCCGCAACAAAACTATACGCTGTTTTTGCCCAAGTGAAATATTTGTGCCACCAGTTTCTAATTGCGTTTGAAGTGAAACATTATCAGTGTTATCAAAAATTAAATTAAAAATTTCTTCTGTAATATGGGACGTATTTGCAAGCTCAATATTTTCTTTTACAGTACCTTGAAAAATAAAAGACTTATCGTGTATATAAAAAATTTTTGAGTTAAGAGAATCAGTATCAAAACTTTTTACTGCTTTGCCACCTAATACAACATCTTCTGTATCGGAATACAAAAGTCCTGCAAGAATTTTAAGAGCCGTGCTCTTACCTAACCCTGATGGAGCAGAAATTCCATAAAAGCCAGGAGTCGAAATGTTTAATTTTGCTTTTATACCAATATTTTTATTTTCAAATGTATGTTTTATATTTTTAAATTCAATAGAGCTAAAATCCTCACATATTTTATCACCAGATAAAACAACAGCAAAATCTTTTTTTATCTCGTCTATCAATTTCTTTTTTTCAAATGCGTTTAAAAATCCCATACGCAAATCAGCGAGATTTTGAGCGGGTTCAATAAAATGCCCCACATACATATAAAACGAAATAATTTTACCTAAAGATATTTTTCCATATTGCATAAGAATAAAACCTACAACTAATGTTATAAGTGGAAATGATAAAACATAAAGCCATTTATGTCTCTGTATAATCGTTGATAAAAGGCTTCTTTTTTTTCTACTTTTAACATTTGTTTTCTATCGTGTTGTAGGGCGGATTTAATTTTATTTTCTGCATGAAAAATTTTTATATCCGAAAAGCCGTTTAAGACTTCGGTCAACTTTAAAAGGAATTTTTCAGAAGTTAATGTTTTTTCCTTTGAGGAATTAATAATATTCTTTCTTACCAAACATCCAACTAGGTAAATAATAGGAATAAATATTGAAGTCAAAATCAAAAGATATACATTCAAATACAAAAGCACGCCAAAAGCCACAATAAACATTATTATATTTTCTACAAGCATTACAGGTGTTATACCATAAAGGCTTCCTAGTTTGTAAGGCTCATTCATTATGCGATTTAATAATTTTTCGTTATTAAAAGTTTGCGACAGGTTAGATTTAGCATTTAAAAACTCATCAAAAAGAATTTCTGTTTCTGCTTCAGCTACTATTTTTTCAGTTATGTTGAAATGATAGTTCCAAATAAAATTAAAAACTTTTTGGACTAATATGATAACAAAGCAAACAACTATAGTTTTAATAATTTCGGGCGAAAATCCACTACTTAAATTGTCAATTATTTTTCCTAGGAGAAGAGGGATTGCAGTAGATAAGGCAAGAGGAATTATAGATAATAATATAACTTTTGCATGTTGCTTAAAGTACCGTTTTTGATATATCATAGACAACTCCTTATTTTAGTATAGAAATATTTTATAATAACATCAATAGGTGAAGTGTCATGGAAATCAATTTTGCAGGGGATTACTTTCCCTGCACCCCATTTGTTTGGGAAAGAGAGAAACCTCTACTTCCGAGGCATGAATATTGAAAAAACTTCCTTGTTTTTTCAATATTCCGAGAATTAAAAACAAAATTCTATACATTTTTAATTCTCGTGCTTACGCACCTCACACATCCGTGTGTGAGGAAGCAGTTGCATACAGGACAAAAGCAACTGCCAAGTTTGCTACGCAAACTTGATCCCACTCTTTTCCAGCACGGTTTAGGGGAGTTCCCCTAAAAACCCCCATTTTCCCCAGTTGCGTAATGAACTAAAGCAACTGGCAAGTTGGCATAATGGATATAAGCCAACTTGATCCCGCCTTAAAGTGATAAATTACCAATTATGCCCTATGGAACTTAAGCAAATTAGTTGTATATATTAAAAATTGATTTCCCTAGTGAAGTGTAAATATATTTTTGGGGAAATTGGTTTGACCATTAAAAAAAACTTTCCTAAAATAAGGAAAGTTTTTTTTCGGTTTAGATTACTCTATAAAAGTGGATTATCAGAATCTTCAGAAGAACCGTCTTCGTCATTTTCTGGCGTAGGTTCACTAGTAGGCTCTGGTACAATCGCATCAGTTGGCGGGATAATTTCAATCTTTGTGTCGGGTAAGTCATTTAAGCCCGCCGCGTCTAAAAGTTCTTCTAGCGTCATATTTTCATCAAAGTTAAAATCTGAGGTGCTACCGTTTGAGTCCTCAGGGAGGGAGAAAATAGATGGGTCTATAAAGAGGACATCATCATCGAGGTTGTCGGTTAAACCACCAGAAAAATCACCCAAACTTTGGCGAATACGGTCAATACTTATTTCTTGTAGGTTATTGACAGAACTGTGATATGTACAATGCGAAGTCGGTGCTGTTCCAGCTAAAAAGTATAAGCCGATGGTTCCTTCTTTACAGGCGTCAGTTACAAGGTTTCCGGATTTCATACAAACTTCTGCATACGAAAGCCCTGTTTCAGGACGCACAAAACCACGGTACGGCTTTCCGACATGTATGTCATACATAAAATTTGCCCAAACAGGTGCCGCAAGCGAGGCTGCTTCATTATTCATGCCAAGAGAAAGTCCTCCACGGTCGAAACCGAACCACACTGCTGTCGTATAGTAGGGTGAATACCCAATAGTCCATGCATCACTCCAGTTTTGGGTTGTTCCCGTTTTACCTGCGACCGGAATAGTATAATAGTTGCCCGTTTTTTCGTCCTTGTATGTAAACTTTCTTCCGCCATTTGCCGCCTCAAAAATAGAGCCGTCTGTAACCGTATGGCGTAAAATATCAGTCATAATGTAGGCATTTTGGGGACTGATAATCTGCATTGCAGAACCAAGTTTCCGCTGGTCAATACGCAAGTCTCGTTCTACATCCAAAATGACATTACTGTCGCGTCCCTCGATATTTAATATAGCGATTGGTTCAACTCGCTTCCCTTGATTCGCAAAAACAGCGTACCCCTTAGCCATTTCAAGTGGGGTAAATGTAGAAAAGCCAAGTGCTAATGGATAAACACGCGGGAAGTTTTCAGTTATGCGCTGTGGGTCGGTTATACCTGTGAGGTTTGCCATTCTATCAATAGCGGCATCAAAACCAACTCGCCTGAGTACCTCAACCGCGGGAATATTTAACGATGTCGCTAACGCCTTATAAGCTAAAATAGCACCCTTCCATTTACCGCTATAGTTTTGTGGAATATAATTGACCCCTGCATTATTTGTAAAAACAGTTGGCGTATCGGAAAGTTGTGTGCCCGCCGTAATAACTCTCGCGTCAATAGCTGCCGAATAAAAGTACGGTTTTATTGAGCTACCAACAGAAAGTCTACTCTGTGTAGCGCGTATAAGTTGGTTCGATTGGCTATATTCACTACCGCCAATAATTGCGGTGATATACCCCGTGTCATTTTCGATACAGACAAGCGCCCCTTCAACAGTTGTTTTTTCCTTTTCTTCTTGAGCCCGAGCAGCACCTTTTTTTGTAACAATCTGGAGCCCCTGCACATTGAACATAAGAGAAAACATATCGACGATAGGGTTTATTTCATCTCGGTAATAGTTTTTAGAAAGCACCTTATTCCTTTCCGAATCTACTTTAATTTCAGGAAGGTTAAAGGTTAAAGCAATTAAGGCTGTCAGGTCATTGTATCGTTTTAAAAGAGCAGAATCTTGTACATTTGCTGCCTGAACATCTTTGTTAGCTTTTTCTATATTTTGCAAAAGGTAACGCTCTGCACTATTTTGGTGCTGTAAGTTGCAAGTTGTGTTAATTGTATACCCACCTGTGTAGTAATCCATAGTTCCGTACATCAGTGTTTCAAGTTCTCGTCTTACATATTCAGAAAACCAAGGCGCCTTATCCTCACGCGCAAAAAAACCAGAAAAATTGGTTCGTGTATAGTCAAAATGAGCCCAATAATCTTCAAAGGATTCACTTGCTTCTTCAGAGGTTAAATACCCCATTTCTACCATTTGATTCAAAACCGAACTTTGTATTTTTCTTGCGGTGTTTGGGTATTCAAAGGGGTTGTTGTATATAGGACTTGAAAGTTGTATAACAAGGATTGCTGCTTCAGCCGGCGTGAGTTCTGTAGCAGAAGCATTACAGTAAAAATTGGAAGCCGCTTCAATACCGTGTATGTTTCCACTTCCAAAGTACACCTTATTTAAATACAATTCCATAATTTCATCTTTTGAGTAGCGTCGTTCCATTTGAATCGCCCACCATAATTCGATGATTTTTCGTTTATACGAACGCTCTGTTCTATCAGCATAGATATTCCCAGCAGTTTGTTGTGTAATAGTACTACCGCCACCTAAATTTCTATTAAAAAGTTCTCCGAGTGCGGCTCTAAAAATCGCTTTAATACTAAAACCTGGGTGTTCATAAAAAGTTCTATCTTCGCGAGCCAAGAGAGCGTGAATCAAGTGGGGTGAAATATCATTAAAAGCTATTAAAGTGCGTTTTTCATCGCTTGAATATTCAGTAATTAAGTCGCCTCGTATATCTAAAACCTTTGATGGCAAATCCAAAGTAAAACTAGTAAATTCTTCAGTATCTCTTATATTTTTTGTTCTTGCAAGCATTATGCCGAGCACCGATGCACCACCAACTAAGATAGCAAGCAAGAAAAAGAGATATACAAAAATTAACTTTCGCATAAGTGGGCGTAAGTATACAAAAACTACATAAAATAATCAAGTATTGTGTGGAATGGGTTACATGGAAATCAATTTTTTGCAGGGATTGTTTTCTGCACCCTTATACTAAGGGAAAAGACACCCTTTTGACCGAAGCAAATGCACTTTGAAAAAACATCCTTGTTTTTTCAAAGTGGCCGAGAATTAAAAACATATTATGTTTTTAATTCTCGCACTTATGCCCCGTATACATCGTGTATACGG